>JBOGXX010000228.1:0-3632 GCA_050696475.1 Solirubrobacteraceae bacterium
CGGATGAGAGGACTAGAACCAGCACGTGGGTACCCAGACACTGACATGAACCGTGCTCGTCTAACAATTCCGCAACATCCGCCTGAGTCCGAGAAGATATCGTAGTTGCGCGCAGGAGCAGCGTCGATGGCGCGAACGCCACGCGACACCCGTGCCGTTCGCAAACCAGGACCGTCTTTAGCGCCGGCTTAGCGGCGTCAGTATTTAAGATCAGCGATGCCTGATGCCTATCACCTCCTCGCCGTGGGGACTCGATGTCATGGACAGACCGGCTCGCGTGCTTCCCGGGCGAAGCGACCTTTGCGAGCGTTGGCGTGCGACCGGGGACGTGCAGTGAGCACGCACCCGCGCGGACGCGGATCAGACTGTCGGCTCACGGCGCAGTGAGCGACTGGCCCGAGACGCTGCTCATCGCCACGCCCGAAGCAACGCCGCCGCTCGACGCCGCCGCGAGCCCGGAGACGCGCCGTGCACTGCGGTCGCCGGCCCGAAGGGCGCGCCCGCGGCACGTGCTGCTCGGCGCGATCGTGGCGCTGTCGGCCGTGCTGAACACGAACCGGCTCGCCCAGAACGAATACGGCAACACGTTCTACTCGGCCGCTGTCAGGTCGATGCTGCACTCGCTGCACAACCTCCTGTTCGTCTCCTTCGATCCTGGCGGCCTGGTGACGATCGACAAGCCGCCGCTCGCGGTCTGGGTTCAGGTCGCGAGCGCCAAGCTCTTCGGCTTCTCGCCGCTCAGCCTGCTGCTGCCGGGCGCGATCCTCTCGACGATCGGCGTGGCGGTGCTCTATCGCGTGATCGCTCCCCGCCTGGGCGCCGCCGCCGCGCTGTGGAGCGCGCTCGCGCTCGCGGTGTTCCCGTCGTTCGTAGCGGTTTCGCGCGACAACGGCGTTGACCCCCTGCTGATCCTGCTCATGATCGTCAGCTGTGGCGCTGCTCTGTCGGCGATCGAGACCGGCCGCTGGCGCTCGCTGCTGATTTGTGCGGTGAGCGTTGGGCTCGCCTTCAACACCAAGACGCTGGCCGCGTACCTGGTCCTCCCGGGTATCGCGCTCGGCTATCTGATCTGCGCCCCCGGACCGCTGGCGCAGCGACTCACGCGGCTGCTAGCGGCCGGCGTCGTGATGCTGGCCGTTTCATTCGCGTGGATCGCCTTCGTAGAACTCACGCCGACCTCCCAGCGTCCATACGTCGGCAGCTCGACGAACAACACAGAGCTAGGCCTGACCTTCTCCTACAACGGCTTCGGCAGGGTCGAAGGCGAGGTGGGGGGACCCGGGCAGGTGCCGGTAGCCGAAGGAGCGGGACTGCGGGCCCTGCCGCATCCCGCCCCGGCGCGTCGCGTCCGCTCGCTCACCTCGGTCTCGAGCAAGCGCGTGGCCCGCGCGCTTGACCCGCCTGCCGGTGCCAGCGCCAGATCCACGCCAAAGCTGCTGCCGATCAAGCCGGCGCGCAAGGCCAAGTATCTCCCCGACGGCAGGCTCGCAAGCCCGCTGTACTTCGCCAGGCCGCCCGGCCTGCTGCGCCTGTTCAGATCGGCGCTGAACGACCAGTCCGCGTGGCTGCTCCCGTTTGCGCTGCTCGGGCTGGTGGCGCTGGGGATCATGGCCCTTGCGGGCGAGCGAGCGCGGCGCAACCGGCGGCTGGCCACGCTGATCGTATTCGGCGGCTGGATGCTCGTCGAGGCGGTGGTCTTGAGCTTCTCCAAGGGCATCGTCCACCCGTACTACGTGTCCGCCCTGGGACCCGGCGCCGGCGTGATGGTGGGAGGCGGGGCGCTCGCGTTTGCGTGGCTGATCCGCCAACGTCACCGTGCCTGGTTCCTGCTGCCATGCGCCGTCCTCACCACGGTCGCCGTGCAGATCGTGATCCTGGCCGAACAGCACTACATGGGTTGGTTCGTCCCGCTCCTGATCGTCGGAGCGCTGGCAGGCATGTGCATGACGGCCCGCCGCGGACTGGTGGGCGCGGGGATCGCGCTGACGCTCGCGGTGCTGCTGGTCACACCCACCGTGTATGCATACACGACCTGGCTCGGGCCCGTCGAAGGCACCTTTCCGGCCGCGGGGCCACGCGAAGCGACCGCGAAAGGCGCGCTCGGCGTCAGCCATGAGGAACTGGGCGTCGATCGGGCCCTGATGCGCTACGTGGACAGCCACCGGCCGGCGAGACGCTGGGCGGTGCTGACCGATGCCGCACCGACCGCCGCCCCGCTGATCCTGATGGGCATGCGTGCCGGGGCCCTCGGCGGCTACAGCGGCACCGACCCGGTGCTCGACGGGCCGCAGCTCGCAGGCCTGATCAAGAACGGCGACGCACGCTATGTGGTGCTCGGCGGCGCCTACGCCTCACGCGGCGGGAATCTGGCGACGAAAGCCGTGCTGCGCGCGTGCGGGCTGGTGCCATACCCCGCGTGGCACGGTCCCCGGCCCGCGACGGTCTTCACGTTCGCGCTGTTTGACTGCGCCGGGCGCGAGGCCGCGCTCTCGCGCGACTCCAGCTGACGCCTTTGGACCGGCCTGTTGGACCCGCCCGCGAGCGATGGTCGCCGGGTTCTACGCCGGCGACCGTGGCGCGCTCTGAAGAGCCAGCTGCGCTCAGCGCTGCGGGTGGCGACGCTGACGACGCTGAATCGTCAGGATCGAGAACCCGGCTGCGATCAGCACCAGACCGAAGCCGATGTCCCAGCTGAGGTCGAACCCGGTGAAGGGCAACGTGCTCGCTTTGGCGGTCGTCGGGCTCGTGCTGCTGGTTTTTTCCGGTTCCGTTTCGGCGGTTGGAGTCGTCGTCGTCGGTTTTTCGGCTTCTTTTGACGGCAGCGTTCCCGTTTTCGGCGTCGTCGTTGTGGCCGGCGTCGTGGTTGTCGCCGGGGTGGTGGGCGTCTGGTTGTACGTGGTGGTCGTCGGCGTCTGGTTGTAGCCGGAGGTTGCTTCGGCTACCGCGCTGCTCGGCAGCGCCAGCGCCAGTGCGAGCAGCAGTGCTGCCGAAAGCGCAACGAGCGTGCGCGCAATGGTGGAGTGTCTATTGTTCGACGGGGCTGCGCCTACTGTCGGTGGCCTGCTCGAGGCCATGACGTCGGTCCGAGTCATGCCAACCTCCCGTTGTCGGTGTGTGAGCACTGCAGCCCTGCTCCAGGGCCTCTATCCGTGCTTGTTCTTTCCGTTATCCGTGGCAATGCATCGTCTCTGGTTCGCCATTTATCGGCAGTCGCCTGCCTTCTCTAAAGCAAGGTCTATCAGCTATCGCGGTCGCCACCAAAGCGCGCAAGCGCTCTTTCCCGCAAGTTGAGAGCTGCGATCGGCACGAGATGGCCCTCAGGAGACTCGCACCCGGCCCTCGAGCACCCCTTCTGAGAGCCTGCCGCGCAACACCTTCTTGTCGAACTTGCCAACGCTCGTCTTCGGAATCTCAGCCACGAATGCAAACTCGTCGGGCAGCCACCACTTGGCGACCCTGCCCCGCAGGTGCTCGAGCAGCTCCGGAGCACCGATGTCGGCCGAGTCGCGCAGCACCACGCAGCAAAGGGGGCGCTCAGCCCAACGCTCGTCGGGCTTGGCGATCACGGCGGCCTCGCGCACGTCGGGGTGCGACATCAGCTCGTTCTCGAGCTCAACCGAGGAGATCCACTC
>JBOGXX010000229.1:0-3087 GCA_050696475.1 Solirubrobacteraceae bacterium
GGGTGCAGGTCCGTCGAGGACAGGTCGTACTTCTCATACCACGTGGCCGCCGGCAGCACGACGTCGCTGAAGAGCACGTTGGAGGTCATGCGAAAGTCGATCGTGGTGAGCAGGTCGAGCTTGCCCTCGGGGGCCTCCTCGCGCCAGAGCACGTCGCGCGGGCGCAGCTCCGGCTCGGTCTCGGTCGCGCGCTCGGCGTGCTCGGTGCTGCCCAGCAGGTGGTGCAGGAAGTACTCGTGGCCCTTGCCCGAGGAGCCGATCAGGTTCGAGCGCCACACGGTCAGCACCTTCGGGTGATTGCCGGGCGCGTCGGGGTCCTCGCAGGCGAAGTGCAGGCGCCCCTCGCGCAGCTCTCGCACGACGTGCTCGGCGGGCTCCACCCCCGCCTTGCGCGCCTCCTCGACGAGCTCCAGCGTGCTGCGGTCGAAGCTCGGGTACGACGGCAGCCACCCCAGGCGCGCACCGAGCGCGTTGACGTCTGCGATGTGCATGTTCTCCAGCAGACCGCGTCCCAGCGGCGAGGCCAGATCGGCGGGCCGGTGGCGCTCGTAGCGCCACTGGTCTGAGGCCAGGTAGAAGAACGGCGTGCCCGACTGATGGCGCGGGGGGCGCAGCCAGTCGGTTGCGAAGGCGACCGTCTGCCAGCCCGTCAGCGGGCGGACCTTCTCCTGGCCGGTGTAGTGAGCCCAGCCGCCGCCGTTGACGCCCTCGCAACCGCACAGCAGCACCAGCGCCAGGAACGTGCGGTAGGTCTCGTCTGCGTGAAACCAGTGGTTGGTGCCAGAGCCCATGACGATCATCGAGCGACCCTCTGTCTGCTCGGCGTTGCGCGCGAACTCACGCGCCACCCGCGCCGCGAGGTGGCGGTCCACGCCGGTGATCGGCTCCTGCCAGGCGGGCGTGCAGGGCAGCGGATCGTCGTAGTCGGCGGGCCACTGGCCGGGCAGCTCCGCGCGCGCGACCCCGTAGTGCGCGAGCGTGAGGTCCAGCACGGTGGTCACCAGCCGGTCGCCCACACGCATCGCCGGCACGCCGCGACGCACCGAGCCGCCGCCCTCGCCTTCGCCGACGTCGAAGCGCGGCAGATCGACGGCGACGCGCTCGTCGGCGATTGCGAGCACGCTCAGCGCCGGCTGCAGCTCTCCCAGGCGCAGATTCCAGCGTCCGGGCTGGCCGTAGCGGTGGCCGACCGAGCCGTTCGGCACCTTCAGCTCGCCGCTGCGCTCGTCCAGCACGACGGGCTTCCACTCGGCGTGCTCTGACTCGCCGCCCGCGTCTTCGAGGTCCGATGCGCGCAACAGCCGGTCAGGAACATAGGCGCCGTCGCGCTCGCGCAGCGTGACCAGCAGCGGCAGATCGGTGAAGCGACGGGCGTAATCGTGGAAGTAGGGCACCTGGCGCTCGACGTAGCACTCCTTGAGGATCACGTGGCCCATCGCCATCGCCAGCGCTCCATCCGAGCCGGGCGTCGCTGCCAGCCAGTGGTCGGCGAACTTCACGTGCTCGGCGTAGTCCGGCGAGACGACCGCCACCTTCTGCCCGCGGGAGCGCGCCTCGACCATGAAGTGCGCGTCGGGCGTGCGCGTGGTGGGGATGTTTGAGCCCCACACGAGTAGGTAGCCGGCGTTGAACCAGTCGCCGGACTCGGGCACGTCGGTCTGGTCGCCGAAGACCTGCGGCGAGGCCGGCGGCAGATCGGAGTACCAGTCGTAGAAGGACAGGATCACGCCGCCGATCAGCGCCAGGAAACGCGTGCCGGAGGAGTAGGAGGCCATCGACATCGCCGGGATCGGCGTGAAGCCCACCACGCGGTCGGGGCCGTAGCGCTTGATCGTGTGCACGTGCGCGGCGGCGATCATGTCGATCGCGTCCTCCCAGCTGGCGCGCACGAACCCGCCGCGGCCGCGCTGGCCCTTGTACAGCTTCGTCTTCTCGGGGTCGTCGACGATCTCCGCCCACGCGTCCACCGGATCGCCCAGGCGCGCGCGCGCCTGCAGGAACATCTCCAGCAGGCTGCCGCGCACGTAGGGGTACCTCAGGCGCAGCGGCGAGTACTCATACCAGGAGAACGACGCCCCGCGCGGGCACCCGCGCGGCTCGTACTCGGGCGTGTCCGCCCCGATCGACGGGTAGTCCACCGCCTGGGACTCCCACGTGATCAGCCCGTCCTTGACGTACACGTTCCATGAGCACGAGCCCGTGCAGTTGACGCCGTGGGTGGAGCGCACCACCTTGTCGTGCGACCAGCGCCCCCGGTAGGAGCCCTCCCAGTCGCGGTCCTTGGCCACCAGCTGGCTCCAACCCTCCGCGTTGGTCGGTCCGCGGCGCAGGAACCGATGCACGTCCAGCAGTGGGTTCGGACGCTCAGCCATCCTCAGGAGCCCGAATCAGCTTCTGTGACGCACCACACCAACTCACGTAGATCGGCACCCCAGGCATTCTTCCACAGTGCCCGTGCAAAAGCCATCTGGCCGCGGGGCTGGACGCAAGCACCGCACTTTGATAGTTTTCATAGTATGACTGGAAGAAAGATTGTGGCCCGGAGAGCCCGTGACCGGACAGCGACGAGCCGACGGCTCACAGGAGATCGACGGCCGCTGCCGGGCGGGCGAGCGCGACCGCGGATCCTGATCGCCGGTGGCGGCGTGGCCGCCCTGGAGGCGCTGCTGGCGCTGCGATCGCTGCTGGGCAGCGTTCCGCGCATAGCCTTGCTCGCGCCGCAGAGCGAGTTCTCCTCCCTGCCCCTCACCGTCGCCGCGCCCTTCTCAGCCAGCCGCGCGCGCCGCTTCCCGCTCGCGGACATCGCACGGTCGCTCGAGGCCGACTGGACGCAGGACGCGCTGTTGGAGCTCGATAGTGAGCGCCGTCAGCTCCACACCAGCTCCGGCCTGAGACTCGGCTACGACGCGCTGATCCTCGCCACAGGCGCTCGCCGGCGCCCGTGGCTCGACGGCGGCATCACATTTCGGGGCACCCGCGACGTCGAGACGATCCGCAGGCTGCTGGCGGACCTGGAGGCGAGCGGAATCGACAGGCTCGTCTTTGCGGCGCCGCCGGCGGAGAGCTGGACGCTCCCCATGTATGAGC
>JBOGXX010000230.1:0-4785 GCA_050696475.1 Solirubrobacteraceae bacterium
GCCTGGAGCTGCTCGCGCACAGCCTGCACCCGGAGCAGGTCCCGCGGGCAGCGGCCACGGCGATCGCGCTAGGCGAACCCGCCGGCGGTCGAGCCTGAGACGGCGATCGAGCCGATCACCGCAGCCAGCGCCAGCAGCACGCAGGCGATCACCCCGAGCGCCGGGACGCCGCGATCGTCCGCCGTGCGGATCGCCATGCCCGCGAGGAACCCTCCGATCAGGCCACCGATATGCGCGCCGATGGAGATGTGCGCGAGCGTGAAGCTGAGGATCAGGTTGATCACGATCAGCCCGCCGATGCCCGACTGCTGCACGCTGATCCCGCGTGCCCGCAGCTCGACCACCGCGGCGCCCATCAGGCCGAAGATCGCACCCGAGGCGCCCAGCGACGCGCCGGCGGTGGAGAACACGACGCCGAACGAGCCCACCAGCAGCGAGGCGAAGTAGATCGCCGCGAAGCGCGTCGAGCCGATCACCGGCTCGAGCATCATCCCCAGCAGGTAGAGCAGGTACATGTTGAAGCCGATGTGGACGAAGTTCTCGTGCAGGAAGCCGCTCGTCAGCAGACGCCAGTACTGGTCGTTGCCGTGCCCGATCGCTTCCCTGAAGAGCACGCCTTCATCGATCACCTTGCCGTGGATTTCGCTGCTGAAGATCGTGAACTGGCCCTGCTCGCTCAGGAAGGCGAGCACGTTGATCGCGATCAGCGCATAGGTCACGCGCGGGACCTTCGCCAGCGACCGCATGGGCAGGACCTTCGTGCGCTGTTTGGCGCACTCCGGGCAGCGCATGCCAACCGGCGTGCTGGTCATGCAGTCCGGACATATCGGCCGCGCGCAGTTCGAGCAGGAGACCCCCGTCTCGCGCGAGGGGTGGCGGTAGCAGGTGGCCATGTCCGGGAGAGAGAGCCTAGCTGGAAGGCCGCCCGGCACCGCTCGGCGCGGGATCGCTCTCAGCGCTCGCCCAGGAGCCGGCGCGTCTCGCGCGAGAGCTCGCGCAGCGCGCGCTCGGCGGTCTGGTTCAGCGTCGACAGGCGCACGCCGTCCAGGACCCCCGTGGAGTGCTGCGCGCGCCTGCGGGCGCGCAGCAGCACCAGCCCGGTGCCGGCAGCGCCGCCGAGCAGCACGGCGGCGGCCGGGCGCGCCCAGTTTCGCGGGTCGCGCATCGCCGAGAGCTCCCAGGCCTCGAGCTCGTCCGCGGCCATCTCGGAGATGCTCGTCAGCGTCAGCTCCAGGCGCTCGACGAGGTCCGCGGGCGGATCCACCGGGGCGAGCGCTTCGCGCAGGAGCCCCTCGAGGTTGGGGACGGCCTCAGTCATCGACGATCTCCTGCAGCTGCTTGATCGCGCGATGGATCAGGACCTTGGTGGCGCCGTCCGAGCGCCCCAGCGCACGCGCGATCTCGCGGTTGTCCATTGCCAGGGCGAAGCGCATGATCAGCGCCTCGCGGCGGTCCTCCGGGAGCATCTGCACGCCGTCCAGCACACGGCTCAGCTCGTCGCGCCCCTCCACCAGCTGCTCGGTCGTGTGCATCGCAGCCAGCGTGGTCGTGTCGTCGATCGGAGAGACCGGCTTGCGCGAGCGATCGCGATAGAGGTTCGCCGCCAGGTTGTGGGCGATGCGGATCAGCCAGGGGCGCAGCGGACGCCCATCCGATTCGCGCTGCGCGCGCTCGAAGTGACGGTAGGCCTGCAGGAAGGTCTGCTCGGTGAGGTCCTCCGCGTCGTGGTGATCGCCGACGCGGTAGTAGGCGTAGCTGTAGACGTCGCGCAGGTGCGCCCGGTAGAGCTCTGAGAACTCCGCGTCCAGCTGCGCCTTGGGCTTCTCGCTGGCCTGCTCGCTCACTCATCGCACACTACCCCTGGGTACGCGCCGGCGGCGTTCAGGCCGCGTGGGATATCTCTCGCCTGGGAGGCTCTTCGAGCTGGAGCGGCCTCGTTTGCTGGTCCGCGCCGAGCCAGTCCCACTGCAGGCTCACGCACGCCCAGATCCTGTCCGTGACCGCCGACGCGAGCGCCGGCGAGCAGCGCTCGACGGTCGGGTAGCGCAGCGGCGCGCCCACGCGCAGCCGCACCTTGCGCGGGCGGATGCGCCAGCCGCGGCGCACCTGGTCGCTGCCGATCACCGCAACCGGAACGACCGGCGCGCCGGTTTCGAGCGCCAGGCGCCCGATCCCGCGCCGCGGCTCGCCCAACGGGCCCGGGCGCACGCGCGTGCCCTCCGGGAAGACGACCACGCAGTCGCCGCGCGCGAGGATCGCCCGTGCGGTCGCCATCGCATCCTGATCGCCCGCGCCGCGAACGACCGGGAAGGCGCCGAGCGCGTTCAGCGCCCAGGCCTGCCAGCGCTTTTCGAACAGCTCGCGCTTGGCCATGTAGTAGACGGGCCGTTTCACCAGCGTGCCGATCACGACCGGGTCGAGGAAGCTGCGGTGGTTGGACGCCAACAGCAGCGGGCCGCTTTGCGGCAGGTGCTCGCGCCCGACCCGCTGCATGCGCAGGTACACGAGGAAGAACGGCACGAAGATCGCGCGCACGAGGTGGTACAGAACCGGGTTCACGCCCTTGTGCAGCGAGCGCTCGCGAAAGCCGCTCAGCTCGACGGACGCCCCGTCGTCGCTGCGTTCGGGCGCCGTCTGAGCACGTCTGTCGAGCACCTGGCCCATACCTCACCTACACCGCCGGCGAGGGCGCCGTTACACGACGCCAGGCAATCACCTAGTGGGTCGTCCGGGAACGTTTGACCGGAAACTCGCCTTGGCTGGCGAACACAGACGTATGTTCCCGAGCCAGGAGGTGGGTATGCGTCCGCCGGAGGTGTTCGTCCGAGACTTGTCCCCGGAGGAGGGTGCGCGTCTGAAGTCGATCTCTAAGCGCGCCAAATACCAGTCCAAGCGTCAGCGGGCGGCGGTCGTGCTGGCCTCGGCGACGCTGATGAGCGCGCCGGAGATCGCGCGGCTGATGCGCACCGATGAGTCTCATGTGCGCAAGGTGATCCACGCGTTCAACGAGGAAGGTTTCAGCTCGCTGGACCCTGACTACCGGGGCGGGCGCCCCAAGAAGACAACGCCCGGCGAGCGCGACCGGATAGTCGCTCTCGCGCGCGCCCGCCCCGACACGCAGGGCGTGCCGCTCACGCGCTGGTCGCTTGCGAAGCTCTCGCCGCACCTGGCCACGATCGGTGTTGAGCTCTCCAGGGAGGCGCTGCGCCAGGTGCTGATCGGGGCGAATCTCTCCCATCAGCGCACGCGCTCCTGGAAGTGGAGCCCGGATCCCGACTTCCAGGCCAAGGCCGAGCGGGTTCTGGCGCTCTACAGAGCCAAGCCCGAGGACGGCGTGGTCGTTTGCTTCGACGAGATGGGGCCGATCCAGCTGATCCCACACCACGGCTCGAGCTGGGCGCCTCCCAAGCGCCCAGAACGGCTACGCGCGACTTACAAGAAGCCCCAACGGGGTGCGCTACCTGTTCGGCGACTACGACGTCCACCAAGACCGGCTGCACGGGCGCCTGCGCGAGCACAAGAACGCGGGCGAGGTGCTCGCCTACTACCGCCAGATCCGGATGCGCTACGACCACAAGCTGCGGATCTACCTGGTCGCCGACAACCTCTCCACCCACAAGACCCCCGCGATCCGCGACTGGGCCGAGAACGCAAACGTCGAGCTCGTCTTCACACCCACCTACGCGAGCTTCCTAAACCGAATCGAGAGCCACTTCTGGGCGATCGGCGAGTTCGTCATCAAGAACGCCGACTACCCCGACTGGAACACGCTCGCCAAAGCCATGGCCGACCACATCCGCTACCGCAACGGACCACACCGCGACCGGCGCCTGCTCAAAGCCGAGCGCCACCACCTCATCGCCGCATGACACACCCATTACCGGTCAAACAATCCCGGACGACCCACTAGGGCCTCCTGAAGGCTGCGAATGTCTAGGCCGTTTTCCGGGCCGAGCTCCGCCGCCATGATGAGGTTGGTGCACGCGTAGGTCCGGCGTAGGACCTTCGGCGTGAGCGCGAACGGAGGCAGAAGCTCGGGCGCCATCTTGCCTCTTGCGACGGCTTCCTCCGCCGCATCCCGGACCTTCGCGATCGCGGTGCGAACGGCCTTTGGTGTGCAGTGGACGCTGGCGTCGTCTACCTCGTACGCGTGGGAGAATCGCTCGCCCGGAACGAAGCGCGTGCGCATCCTCGGAAACATCCAGCTGCCGGGGCGCAGCGAGTTGGCCCGCACGAAAGCGGCGTACTCCTCCTGAAACTCGCGGCTAACCGGGATGAGACGCTGCTTCCCGTCGCCGCGTCCCTTGCCGACGACCCTCAGCGTGCCGTCCATCGGGTTGAGCGATTCGGGCCTCAAGCCGACGAGCTCTTCAGGACGGAGTCCCGCGTTCAGCAGGCACGACCACATCAGCCGTTGGTAGGGATTGAAGTCCCGCGGCTGCACTAGAGCATCCAGGGCCGCGACCTGATCAGGCCGGAGCCACTCTCGCCTATCGGGACTCGGCGACGCGGGCGGCAGGGCGGCGAGAACCGAGTCGCGCGCCCATTCATTCGCGATCGCGAACTTCAAGAGCTGACTGAGCGCGGCCCGCCCCTTCTTGAACGTGGAGGCGGCATGGGTCTCCGGGTGGCGCTGATGGAGCCACGCGACGAACTCGTGCGCCGAGACATCGCTAAACCGCGTGTTGGCGAAGCTCATGCGGGCTAGGGGCACGCCCGCGGGACGCCGGCTTGATCGCGCCGCGGAGCGCGCGCCCGCAAGAGTGCATCGGTACTCCTTGACGC
>JBOGXX010000231.1:0-2474 GCA_050696475.1 Solirubrobacteraceae bacterium
CGGCGTGCGCAGCTCGTGCGAGGCGTCCGCCACGAACTGCCGCTGGCGCACGAGCATCGATTCCGTCTCACCACGCGCGGCGTCGAGCTCGCGCAACATCCCCTCGAGCGTGCGCGCCAGCTCGGCGACCTCGTCGTCGGCCTGGAACTCCGGTATCCGAAGGGAGGGGTCGCGGGTGCGCGCGATCTCGGCCGCCGTGCTGGTCAGCGTCGCGATCGGCGCCATCGCGCGGCGGGCGATCGCGATGCCGGCGACCAGCGCGAACAGACTGCCGGCGAGGACGCCCAGCACCAGGAACAGCTCGACGCGCTTGCATGTCGCCTCGGTCGCTGCGACCTGGCGGCCGTACTGGACGATGACGTGGCCGATCGGTTCGCCGGTTGCGCTCAACGTCACCTCGGCTTCCCGACTGAGCACGCGATAGCCGTTGACCGTGACGGGCTTCGACTCGGGAGGACCGAGCGCAGACGCCCGTTCGGGCTCCTGCGCCAGGACCCTACCGCCCTTGGAGAGGATCCTGATCTCGTCGTGATCGCTGCGCGACGCGAAGTCTTCCAGCGGGCTGCCGATCCGCAGCGGGTCGATGCTGATCCGCATCTGCGAGGGCAACCCTTCGACGGTCTCGAGCACCTCGCGGTTGAAGTCCGAGCGAATTCGCTCGACGGTCAGCGAGCCGATCGCCAGCGCGAAGGCGCACAGGATCACGAACGTCAGCAGCGCGGAGACGCCCGCCAGGCGCACGCGGATCGGCAGGCGGTCGAAGCTCGCGGACACGCGCCCGAGCGCCCGCAGCAGCGACGGCGGGAGCCTAGGCGCGAAGGACGTAGCCGGCTCCCCTGATCGTGTGCAGGAGGCGCGGCTCGCCCTCGGCCTCCAGCTTGCGCCGCAGGTTGGACACGAACACCTCGATCGTGTTGGTGGTGGAGAACGGGTCATAGCCCCCCACCTCGTCGAGCAGGCGCTGGCGTGAGATCACGATCCGCTCATTGCGCATGAGGTATTCGAGCAGCTCGAACTCGCGCTGCGTGAGTTCGATCGCACGGGCGCCGCGCAGCACCTCGTGGGTGTCGGCGTTCAGCGTGAGATCGCCGACACGCAGCGGCGCCGAGCCGCGGGGCGGCCTGCGCCGCAAGAGCGCGCGCATCCGCGCCAGCAGCTCCTGGCGCTCGAACGGCTTGACGAGGTAGTCGTCCGCGCCCGCGTCCAGGCCCTCCACGCGCGCCTCGAGGGCGTCCCGAGCAGTGAGGATCAAGATCGGGATGTCGTCGCCGGTACGCAGCTCGCGAGCCACGTCGAGGCCGTCGATCCCCGGTAGGCCGAGATCGAGGATCACGAGATCTGGTGCGAACGCGTGGCCCTGCTCGAGCGCCGCGGGGCCATCGGGAGCAATCCTTACCTCGTAGCCCTCCATGCGCAGCGAGCGCTGCAGTGCCTGGGCGATGTCCTCGTCGTCCTCGACCACGAGGACGCGTGGCGCGCGTGAGAAGTCGTTCATCGTCTTTATGTAAGTCGTCGCTTGTAAAGCGATGGTAAGGCCCAGAGGCAGGTTCCGGGGTGCCGGTGTCGAAGTTGCGCGGGATGTCTCCTGCCCGAAAGCGCCCTCCGGCACGCAGCTCGAGCGCCCGGCGCACCCCCGCCAAACGCTCGCGCGCCCGCAGCCGCCGGACACGTTCGCTGGCGCTGCTCCCCGCCGGCCTTCCACGCCTGCCGGTGCTCGATCAGCGCGAGCGCGACGTGCTCGGGCTGGCGCTCGTGGCCTTCGGCGTGTTCATGGGCTTCGTTCTCTACGGCGGCTGGAACGGCGGTCGGGCGGGGCACGGCCTGGCGGTTGCGCTCGGCTGGATGCTCGGACGCGCGCGGGTGCTCACGCCGGCGGCGCTCGTAGTCGGCGGCGGCGCGCTGCTGCTGCGCCCGGTGCTGCCCGCGCTGCGTCCGCTGCGCACGGGCGCCGTATGTGTCTTCGCCGCGGTCACGCTCGCGCTCGCCGCGGGGATGCTCGGGCTGAGCTCCGGCTCACCGCAGCACGAGCGCGCGTGGAGCTCCGCGCACCTGCAGTCGCACGGGGGGGTCGCCGGCCAGGCGCTGTATGAGCTGACGCACCGGCTCGTGCAGAGCGTCGGCGTCGACATCCTCGCGGTCTTTCTGCTCCTGACCGGCGTGATCCTGCTCACCGGCGCTTCGATCGCGAGCGTGATCCGCGCCACCGGCAGCGGGCTCCTCGACTCCACACGGATCGTGCGCTCGCTCGGCGAACGCGGTGGCGAGCAGCGCCAGAGCTCGCGCGCGCGAGGAGTCGAGGCTCAGGTGTCGATCGAGCCGATGCGGCTCCCCGACCCCTCGCCGGAGGAGCTGATCGTGCGTGCCACCCACGTCGAGGCGCCACCGCGCGACTGGCGTGAGGAGGACCCCGTCGAGCCGCCGGTGCAGAGCGTGGCCGAGGATCCCGAGGCCGCCGATGAGGATGAGCAGATCGC
>JBOGXX010000232.1:0-11182 GCA_050696475.1 Solirubrobacteraceae bacterium
CACGCTCGAGCCCGTATCGGTGGCGCTGAAGTTCGGCTTCCTGGCCGTCATGTACCTGTTCCTGCTGTGGGTCGTCCGCAGCGCGCGGCGCGACCTGCGCGGGGGCCAGATCGGCGCCGGGGACGGGGACCCGGCCCGCGCGGGCGCGCCGATCCCGGCGGACGCCACCGGCCTTTACTCGGCTTCGGCGCTGGGCCCCGTGGACGTGGCGCACCGCGCGCCGCGGCTGGTCGTCGAGCGGGCGCCCGGACACGATCCGGGGATGATCTACGACCTCGACGGGGACCTCGTGCTCGGCCGCGGAGACCGCGCGGAGATCCGTCTCGATGACCCGTTCGCGTCCTCCCGCCACGCTCGCGTGTACGAGCAGGGCAACATAGTGGTCATCGAAGACCTCGGCTCCACCAACGGCACCTACCTCAACGAGGAGCTGATGCAGACGGCCCGCCCGCTGCACCCGGGCGACCGGGTCCGCATCGGCGACAGTGAATTCGCGTTCGAGGTCGACTGAGATGATCGCCCGAGCCTGATGCTGCGCGTGTCCGAACAGTACGCGGGGACCGACACGGGGCGCCAGCGGCGCGCCAACGAGGACTCGCTGCTCGCCCGCTCGCCGCTGTTCGTCGTGGCCGACGGGATGGGAGGCGCGCAGGCGGGCGAGGTGGCCTCGCGGATCGCCGTCGAATCCTTCCAGCCCGGCGTCCAGGACGCCTCCGATCCGGAGCTCGCGCTCGCCGAGCTCGCCCGCGCGGCAAACAGCCGCATCCACGAGCTCTCGCACACCAGCGCCGAGCACGCCGGCATGGGCACAACGCTCACAGCGGTGTACGTCGGCGAGCTGGAGCTGGCGATCGCCCACGTGGGCGACAGTCGCGCGTACTGCCTGCGCGACGGCCAGCTGGAGCGCCTGACCGACGATCACTCGCTGGTCGACGAGCTCATGCGCCAGGGCAGGCTGACCCCCGAGGAAGCGGTTGAGCATCCGCAGCGCTCGGTGATCACGCGCGCGCTGGGGCCCGAGGCGACGGTCGAGGTCGACACGCGCACCGTGCGCGCTCGCCCGGGCGATGTGTACCTGATCTGCAGCGACGGCCTGACGACGATGATCGGCGAGGAGCAGATCGCGGAGCTGCTGCTCGCGCATCCGCGGCTGCGCGATGCCGGCGAGGCGCTGATCGCGGCCGCCAACGAGGCGGGCGGGCGCGACAACATCACGGTCGTGCTGCTGCGCCTGGAGGACGTCCAGGTGGGACGCCAGCCGCCCGAGGAAGCTCACGCCACGCTCGTCGGCGTCCCGGCGCTGTCGACCCCGCAGCCGACCCAGCGGCGGGTGCCGCGCGCGGGCTTCTCGCCGGCGCCGCAGGCCGGGACCCGCCGGCGACGCCGTCCGCGCCATGCGGGCGTGCTGGCGACGCTTCTCGGGCTGCTCGTGGTACTCGGCTCCGCCGGCTACCTGGCGTTTCAGTCGGTCTACTTCATCGGCACCAACAATCGCGGTCTCGTCACGATGTTCGAGGGCGTGCCCTACCGGCTTCCGGGGAACCTGGCGCTCTACAGCAGCCAGTACGTATCCGGGGTCAGCGCCTCGACGCTCAGCTCTGAAAAACGGAGCAGGCTGTTCGATCACCTGCGCTCGGAATCCGACGCGGGGACGTTGATCCACAGCCTGGAACTGGACCAGCTCGAATGAGGCGCGCACGATGAACCGGCCGATCCTGCGCTTGTACGGGCTCGTCGCCGTGCTGTTCGCGCTGCTCGTCGCGTTCACCTCGCGCTGGACGGTCTTCGACGCCTCCTCGCTGCGCGAAAACAAGCTCAACGCGCGCGCGCTGCTCGAGCAGGAGCGGATCCACCGCGGACCGATCGTCGCGGCCAACGGGAAGGTGCTCGCGCGCGACGTGCGCGGCGGGGAAAGCACCTACCGACGCAGCTACCCGACCGGCTCGGCCTTCGCCAACGCGGTCGGCTACGACTACATCGACCCGGGCACCTCCGGCGTGGAGCAGTTCCGCGACTCTGCCCTCGACGGTCGTGGCTCCACGAACCTGCAGTCGATCCTCAACCAGCTGCAGGGAAAGGAACCGGAAGGCGACAAGGTCGTGACGACCCTGCAACCCGGCGCCCAGGAAGTCGCCGACGCGAAGCTGGCGGGCCACGAAGGAGCGGTCGTCGCCCTGGAACCGCGATCGGGCGCGGTCACAGTGATGGCCTCCTCGCCGAGCTATGACCCGAACACGCTGCGCACGAGCGCGGGCTATGAAGAGGTCGCGAGAGACCGCGCCGACCCGCTGGTCAACCGCGCCACGCAGTACGGCTACGCTCCCGGCTCCAGCTTCAAGATCGTGACCGCGACAGCGGCCATCGACACGGGGATGTTCACGCCCGAAACGACGCTCAGCGGGCGCAACGGGATCCTCGTCTCCGGCGTGCCGCTGGACAACGACCAGGACGAAAGCTTCGGGCAGATCTCGCTCACCCAGGCGCTCGCCAAATCCGTAAACACGGTGTACGCGCAGGTGGCGGAGCGGCTGGGCAAGCGCACGCTCGCCCGCTACATGAGCCGCTTCGGCTTCGGTCGCAAGCCCGAGCTCGACTACCCGGCGGCGGAGATGTCGGCGAGCGGCGAGTACGAAGGCGAAAAGCTGCTCGCTCCCACGAGCCCCAACGTCGATGTCGGACGCCTGGGCATCGGCCAGGACAAACTCGACGTGACGGCGCTGCAGATGGCGGAGGTCGCAGCGGCGGTCGCCAACGACGGCCGCCTGATGGTCCCGCACCTGACGGCGCGCATCGTCGACCCCGAAGGCAGCGTGGTCGACCAGATCGCTCCGCGTGTGCAGTCGGTGGTGATGAGGCCATCCACGGCGAAGGCGCTCACAGCGATGATGGAGGCGGTGGTCAACGAAGGCACCGGCGAAGCGGCGAAGATCCCCGGGGTGCAGGTGGCCGGCAAGACCGGCACCGCGGAAACGGAGATTGGCAACGCACTCAACAACGTTTGGTTCGTCGCCTTTGCGCCGGCGGAGAACCCGCGCGTGGTCGTCGCGGCCACGCTGCGCAAGGTGCCCGGCTATGGCGCCGTCTACGCCCTGCCGGTAGTCAGGGCGGTCATGGAAAGGCTGTTGAGCGAATGATCGAGCCCGAGACGATCATCGACGGTCGCTACAGGGTGATCCTGCGTTTGGGCTCCGGGGGCATGGCGGACGTGTACCTGGCCCAGGACCAGCTGCTCGGCAGGGAGGTGGCGGTCAAGGTCCTGCACCACCACTTCGCCGAAGACCACGAGTTCGTCGAGCGCTTTCGCCGCGAGGCCTCCAGCGCGGCAGCGCTGTCGCACCCGAACATCGTCGGAATCTTCGATCGCGGCGAGTGGAACGGCACCTACTACATCGCCATGGAGTACGTGGCCGGGCGCTCGCTGAAGACGATCGTCCGCGAACAGAGTCCACTCGACCCGGCGGTGGCGATCGACGTGGTGGTGCAGATCCTGCGCGCCGCGCGCTCGGCGCATCGCCGCGGCGTGATCCACCGCGACCTAAAGCCGCACAACGTGATCCTCGACGAGGAGGGCCGCGCACGCGTGACCGATTTCGGGATCGCGCGGGCGGGCGCGTCGGACATGACGCTCACGGGCTCGATCATGGGCACCGCCCAGTACCTGTCTCCCGAGCAGGCGCAGGGCTTCGCGGTCAGCGCCGCCTCGGATCTGTACTCGGTCGGCGTGATCCTCTACGAGCTGCTGACCGGGGTCGTGCCGTTCGAGGGCGAGAGCGCTGTGGCGATCGCCTACAAGCAGGTGTCAGCCGAGCCGCGCCCACCGAGCGAGCTGAACCCGTCGCTGGGGTCGTCGCTGGACGCGGTCGTGCTGCGCGTGCTCGCCAAGGATCCCGCCCAGCGCTACGCCGACGCGGACGAGCTGATCGCGGCGCTGCAGCGCGAGCGCGACGCGCTGCCGGCAAACGTGGGCGCACCAGCGGTGGGCGCGCACGAATATCGCACCGGTGCGGTTGCGCGACCGGGCACCGGCTCGATGCTGCTCGCCACCGGCGTGCCCGGCGAGCTCGACGGCGACGGCGACTGGCCGGATCGCCGGCGCAGGCGCGCGTGGCTGTGGGCGCTGGCGCTGGTCGTGATCGCCGCTGCGGCTGTGCTCGCGGTGTGGCTGACGCGCTCGAGCCCGCCGGTGAGAGTCCCCGGCGTGACGGGGAGGACCGAACAGGCGGCGGGATCGGCGCTGCGGCGCGTCGGGCTGGTCCCCGCCTCGTCGCTGAAGCCCAGCGTGAAGGTCGCCAGCGGACTGGTGATCAGCCAGTCGCCGCGCGCCGGGGACCACGTTAGGAAGGGCTCACGGGTGAGCATCGTGATCTCAGGCGGCCCGGCGAGCAAGTCGCTGATGGACGTCGCCGGGCTGAGCGCCGCGGAGGCGGCCGCCAAGCTGCGCAAGGCGGGCCTGAAGACGACGCGAAAGACGGAATCGAGCAAGACGGTCGCGGCGGGGCTCGTGATCGCGACGGAGCCATCCGCGGAAACCGAGATCCAGGAAGGCCATGTCGTGACGCTGATCGTCTCCAGCGGACCTGCGCCCGTGCGCGTCCCGGACGTGACCGGCCAGTCCCTGGAAGCGGCGGAAGCGACCCTCACGAACGCCGAACTGGAGCTGGGCACGGTCACGAAGAAGGTCTCGAGCACGCAGGCGGCGGGCACGGTGCTGGCGCAGTCGCCCACCAGCGGCAGCTCCCTGCACGCGGGGGACAAGGTCAACCTGACGGTCGCCAAGGCGCCCAAGGCGCCCAAGGAAGTGGAAGTTCCGAACGTGGTCGGCGCCGCCTCGGCGGTCGCGGCGGCGGCGCTCAGGCACGCGGGCTTCAAGGTCGCCTCGCAGCCGCACACGACCACCGAACAGCCCCAGGTGGGCGTCGTGCTCGAACAGAGCCCGGCGGGCGGCGCTCGCGCGCGCAAGGGCGCCACGGTGACGATCTCCGTGGGAGCACTCGCCACGCCCACCACTTCGACCACGCCGACAACCACCACCACGACCACGACGGAAGCGCCTGCCGCGGCGACCCCTCCGGAATGACCGATGGCTGACCTCGCCCACCCCACTACGCACGCGCCGCTGCTCGTCGCGGTGCTGGCCGGCGGGCGCTCCTCCGAGCACGACGTCTCGCTCTCCTCGGGGGCGGCCGTCCGCGACGGCCTGAGCGCCGCCGGCCACGAGGTCGTGTGGGTGGAGATCGGCCGCGACGGAGTCTGGCGCCTGGACGGCGAGCCGCTCAGCATCAGCCCGGCCGGCGGTCTGCTCGGGGTCGACGTGGCGTTCCCGGTGCTGCACGGGCCCTACGGCGAGGACGGCACCGTGCAGGGCACGCTCGAGACACTCGACGTGGCCTACGTGGGCGCGGGCGTGGCCGCGTCGGCGCTGTGCCTGGACAAGGTGCTCTTCAAGGCGCTGATGTCGGGCCTGGGCGTTCCCCAGGTCGATTATTTGGGGGTGCGTGCGGAGCGCTTCGACGCCTCGCGGGCGCAGACCCTCGCGGAGCTGGCGCGGCTCGCGCGCCTCGGGCTGCCGGTGTTCGTCAAGCCCGCGCACCTCGGCTCTTCAGTGGGCATCGTGAAGGTGAGCCGCGAGGAGGATCTGGCGGATGCGCTGCGGGAGGCGTTCCGCCACGACGCGCTCGTGATCGTCGAGGCGCTGGGCGCGGGCAGCGAGGTGGAGTGCGGCGTGCTCGGGGTGCCCGGCGAGCGCCGCCAGGCAGACGGCGAGGCGTTTGCCTCCCGGCCGGGGGAGATCGTCTTTGCGGGTGAGTTCTATGACTTCGGCGCCAAGTACACGCCCGGCGGCATGGAGCTGCGGATCCCCGCGTCGATCTCCGAGAGCGCCGCGCTGCGTGTGCGGGAGATCGCGCTGCAGGCGTTCGTGGCCAGCGGCTGCGAGGGTCTGGCGCGGGTGGACTTCTTCGTAGACGGCGATCGGGTGCTCCTGAACGAGCTGAACACGATGCCCGGCTTCACGCCGACGAGCGTCTACGCAAAGCTCCTGGAGGCATCCGGCGTTCCCTATCCGACGCTCGTCGACCGCCTCTGCCGTCTGGCGCTGGAGCGCCACGCCCGGCTGCGCGTTCTCAGCCACTGAGCGCTGGGCGCTAGGCGAACAGCGTCAGCCCGGAGAGCGTCGCCGACTGCATCCCGGGCGGGAGCGTGGTCAGCCATACGAGGTAGTAGCGATGCGGATGCCCGGACAGCCTCAGCGCTATCCGTTCGCCGTTGCGGACGTCGGCGCTGGCGCCGACCGGTCCCTGCCAGCCGCGTTGAACGAGCGGCGTGGAGCTGCCGTAGGGCAGCTGCAGATCGATGTGGTCGGCGACGTAGATCTGCACAGCGAAGCCGGGCGTGGGCGTCTGGATCTCGATCGAGGCGGCGAGCACCAGCGGCGCGGCGTCGAGGTAGACGCCCAGCCCGGTGCCGCCGGCCTTCTTCAGCGTGCCGTCGTAGTACTGCTCGGTGCTCCACGTCGTGTTGGGATCTCCGTCGACGAGGTTGCCGACCAGGTCGCGGTTTTCCGGCCCCGTCCCGAACGGGTTGTAGGCGTGCGCCGCCGCCTGGCCCAGCTGCACCGCCGCGACGCCGGTGTGTTCTGCGATCCCCGAGCTCTCCCCTGGGCCCCGGTGGGCTTCGCCGGCCGCGAGCACCAGCACCACCGCCACGATCGCTACGAGCAGCGCCAGTGAGACCGCCCAACGCGCGGGGTGGCGCATGCGCCAGGGAATCCGTCGGCGGGTGGGGTCCGGCAGGCTGCGCAGGACGCTCGTCACCTCCCCGGTCGCCTGCCCGGTCCTTGCGGTCTCGACGGCGAGCACCTCCTCGAGGGCGGCCAGCATGTCGGCGGCATCGTGGTAGCGGCGGTCGAGGTCCTTCTCGACGGCACGCTCCACGACGGCGGCGGTTGCAGCCGCGACTTCAGGGCGCAGCAGCTGGATGTCGGGTACTTCCTCGCGCACGTGCTTCATCGCCACCGCCACCGGCGAGGGACCGTGGAAGGGCACATCGCCGGTGAGCATCTCGAACAGCACGACGCCGAGCGAGTACAGGTCCGACTGGCCGGTGACCGGCCGCCCGAGCGCCTGCTCGGGTGAGACATAGTCGGTCGTGCCGAGCACCCGGCCGGCAATCGTCAGGCCTTCCTCGGTGAGCGTGCGCGCGATCCCGAAGTCTGTGATCTTGGCGCCGCCTTCCTCGCTGATCAGGACGTTGTGGGGCTTGACGTCGCGATGCACGATCTGGTTCTCGTGCGCGGCGCCCAGCGCGCGTGCGATCTCGATCGCGTAGGCGATCGCCTGGGAGATCTCCAGCGGCCCTTCACGGCGGATCGCGTCCTTGAGCGTCTCGCCGGGGATGTACTCGAGCACGATGTACGGGGTGGCCGATGGTTCACCGGGATGCGTCTCGTCGTCCGCCGAGGGCTCCTCGCCGGCGTCGATCACGGTGACCACGTGGGGGTGGTTGAGCTGCGCCACCGAGCGCGCCTCGCGTCGGAAGCGCTCGAGCTGGTCGGTGTCGGCGGCGGTCTCGCGGTGCATCAGCTTGACCGCCACCGCACGCTCGAGCACCAGGTCGAACGCGCGGTAGACGGCCGACATGCCGCCGCGTCCGATCTCCGCATCGAGTCGGTAGCGCCCGCCGATCACCGTGCCTATGACAGCCATCCGCCTCTATTGTGCGCGCCCGCGGGCGATCACAAGCGCCGCCAGCAGACAGCGGTAGACCGAATAGGCCAGCAACGGACGTCCCTCGCGGGTGCCGCGCCGCAGCGCGCGAGCGCTCACCAGCGTCGAGACGAACGCCGCGCCGCCACCGGCGCCCAGCACGCCGCAGTGACCGCCGCGGATCCCAGAGCGGCACAGCGCCAGCCCTCTGCGCACGCTCGCCCCGAGGACCAGCGGCAGGCCCGCCTCCCACGAGAGCGCCTGCGCGGCGGCGCGGCTGAAGCCGCGCGCCCTCGCGGCTCCCAGCGTGGCGCCGTTGCGCGAGACCCCGGGGACCAGCGCGAGCGCCTGCGCCAGTCCCAGCGCCAAGCCGTCGACGGCGCTCGCGTCCTCGCTCGCTCGCTCGCCGGCCGCGTGCCTGCTCGCCCGGATGTCGGTCAGCGCCATCGCCATCGCCCCCGCGACGAGGCCGGCAGCGATTGAGCGCGGGCCGCCGAGACGTCGCTCGATCGGACCCTCCAGCAGGTAGCCGGCAAGTGTCGGCGGCGCCAGCGCCAGCGCCAGCACGCGCGCCCGACGGCCGTCCGCCCGCGCGAGCGAACGGCGCAGCTCCGCGCGCATGGAGATCGCCAGCGCCACGCCCGTGCCGGTGTGAAGCGCAACCTCGAACGACTTGCGAAGCTCCCCATCCAGCCGCACGTAGGGCCAGCCCAACAGCCACGGGACGAGCGCCGTATGCGCCGAGGAGGAGATCGGCAGCAGCTCGGCGGGGCCGTGCAGCAGGCCCAGCGCCACGGCGTGCTCGAGCGGGAGCCTCGCCTCAGCCCGCCGCATCGGTCGCCGGCCGGCGGCGCCCGCGACGCACGTGCGCGATCGCGTAGAGGACGCCCACGACGATCAGCGCCACGATCGCGTAGTCGACATCCTCGAAGCCCTTGCGCACGCTCGTCCAGTTGTGGCCCAGCGCGTGGCCGACGAGGGCCAGTCCGAGCGTCCAGGGGATCGCGCCGATCAGGGAGAAGACCGTGAAGCGAACGAGCGGCATCTTCGCCGCGCCGGCGGGCAGCGACACGAACGCCCGCAGCAGCGGGATCATGCGACCGAACAGCACCGTCGCCTCGCCGTAGCGCGCGAACCAGCGGTCGGCGCGGTCGATCTGGGCTGGCCCCATGTGCACCTTGGCGCCGTGGCGCTCGAGCAGCTCCAGGCGCCCGCCGCGTCCCACCGCATAGGTGATCCAGGAGCCGGCCATCGTGCCGAGCAGGCCCGCGAGCACTACCCCGACGAGCGTCAGGTGGTGCTGGGAGGCGCTCTGCCCGGGGTCCGCCACGACGAAGCCCGCGAAGAGCATCACCACCTCCGAGGGGATCGGGATGCAGGCGCTGGAGATCGCCATCAGCGCGAAGATCACCGGCAGGCCGCCGTCGCGCACCAGGTGCGAGGTTTCGTTGACGAGCGCTTCCGTGATCGAGGCCATGACCAGCATCGCCCGGGCAACCATAGCGGCGATCGCGGGCCCGATCGCCGCCGGGCGTTAGCGTCCCGTGCGCATGCGCATCTGGGTCGATCTCACCAACAGCCCGCACGTGCTCGTCATGCGCCCGGTGATCGAGTGCCTGCAGCGCGATGGGCACGACGTGCGCGTGACCGCCCGCGACTTCGCCCAGACGCTCGAGCTGTGCGAGCGCTTGGGCGTCGCGCACACCGAGATCGGCCATCACCGGGGCGAGCGCCCAGCGGCGAAGGCAGCGGGGCTGGCGTCGCGATCCTTTGCGCTCGCGCGCTGGGCGCTGCGCGAATCGCGCGGGCCGGGCGGGCGCTTTGACATCGCGCTCGGTCATGGCTCAAACGACGTCACCGTGGCCGGCGCGGCGCTGCGGATCCCCAGCGCGACGATGTTCGACTACGAGTGGGCGACCGTCCAGCACAACGTCAATTGCCGCCTGGCGCGCGCGGTGGTGGTGCCCGAGGCGATCCCGCGCGAGCGCTTGGATCGCTATGGCGCCAGGGGCAAGATCCGCGCCTACCCCGGGCTGAAGGAGGAGTACTACCTGGCCGACTTCGATCCCGACCCCGGGGTCCTGAACGAGCTCGGCCTGGATCCCGCCCGCCCGATCGTCGTCGTGCGCACGCCGCCGGAGGTGTCCCTCTACCACCGCTTCGAGAACGATCTCTTCGCCCAGGTGCTCGAGCGCCTGCGCGAGGCCGTCGCGCAGGACGGCGCGCAACCGGTGGTGCTGCCGCGGGTCGCCTCCCAGCGCGCGCAGCTGCGCGGCGTGCCCGGGTTCGTGGTGCCCGAGCACGCGATCGACGCGCAGTCGCTGATCGCGCTGGCAGACCTGGTCATCTCCGCGGGCGGCACGATGAACCGCGAGGCGGTGGCGCTCGGGACCCCCGTGTACACGACCTTCCAGGGACGTCTGGGCGCGGTCGACGAGCTGCTGATCGAGGAACGGCGCCTGCGCAGGCTCGACGCCGCCGCGGAGCTCGAGCTCGGCAAGCGCGCGTCCGCCGATGCGCCGGCGCGCGTCCGGCGCGACCCGCGCATCCTCGTGTCGCTGCTGCTCTCGGCCGTCTGCGATCGCGGCTGAGCCACGGCGCGCGAGCGCCTGCCGCCAGAGCACAGTCGCTGGAGAGCCTTACAATCTGCGCATGCGCCGACGGATCCGCTCGGCGGCCCTTCCCCTTCACCGTCATTCCCTGCCGCAGCTCTTGGTGGACGGGGCGCTGGTCGCATTCGCGTACTACCTCGCCTTTCAGCTGCGCTTCACCACCCGGCTGCCCTCGCACTACTCCGACCTGCGCGCCGACACGATCTGGTGGGTGCTCGCGGGAAGCCTGCCGGTGCTCGTGCTCACCCGTGTCTACCAGCGCCGCTGGCGCTTTGCCGGCCAGCGCGACTACGAGGCGGTGGCGCTGGCGGTCGTGCTGATCGTGCTGCTGACGGTTCTCGGTGTCGAGGTCTTCCGCCCGGTTCACCGTTACATCGTCGACGGCGCGAGCGGGCATGCGGCGGCGGTCGCGGTCGTGCTGCCGAACACCGTGATCGTCCTCTTCGCGCTGCTGTCGCTGGTCTTTCTGGTGGGGATCCGCGCGCTCGCGCGCAGCGTCTACGAGCGGCGGCCGCTGGCCGCGTTTCGCAGCCCCCGGCGCAACCAGCGCGCGGTGTTGATCGCGGGCGCGGGCGAGGGCGGCAGGCTGGTGGCGCGCGAGATGATGCGCAACCGGGAGCTGGGGCTGGTGCCGGTGGGGTTCCTCGACGATGATCCGGCGAAGGCGCGGATGCGCATCGAAGGGCTGCGTGTGCGGGGCAACACCGAAAGCGATCTCGCGCGCGTCCTCGACGAGGTCGAGCCGGACGAAGTGATCATCGCGATCCCCTCCGCGCCGGGCTCCACCCGGGCGCGGATCGTGCGCGAGTGCCGCGCTCGCTCGATACCGGTGCGCACGCTGCCGACGGTGTTCGAGCTGCTGCAGAC
>JBOGXX010000233.1:0-20380 GCA_050696475.1 Solirubrobacteraceae bacterium
GAGCGTCGCCGCGCCCGCCGCCGGCCCCTCGGGCTCATGAGCGGCGCCGTGCTCTTGACGGGGGCCACCGGCTTCCTCGGCATGGACGCGCTCGCGCGGCTGATCGAGCGCGACCGCGACGACGTGGTGGTGCTCGTCCGTGCCAGCGACGAGCAGGCCGCCCGCGCCCGGCTCGACGGCGTGCTGGCGCGGCTCTACGACGAGCCTCCCGCCGCCGCGCGGGTGAGCGTCGTGCGCGGCGACCTGCTCGAGCCCGGACTCGGGCTCACCGCCGCCGACCGCGCGCGGCTGGTTGCGTCGGTCGATCGGATCGTGCACTGCGCCGCCTCGATCTCCTTCGAGCTGCCGCTGGAGCAGGCGCGCGAGGTGAACGTCCGCGGCGTCGAGCGCGTGCTCGAGCTGGCGCGTGGGATCGCAGCCGGCGGCTCGCTGCGCCGCCTCGTGCACGTCTCCACCGCGTACGTCAGCGGGCGCCACGCGGGCGAGTTCGGCGAGCACGACCTGGACGTCGGGCAGGAGTTCCGCAACACCTACGAGCGCTCCAAGAACGAGGCCGAGCGGCTGCTGCGCGGCGCAAGCGCAGAGCTGCCCGTCGCCGTGGCGCGGCCGAGCATCGTCGTCGGTCACAGCGTCAGCGGCTGGACGTCCGCGTTCAACGTCCTCTACTGGCCGATGCGCGCATTCGAACGTGGCCTGTTGCACGAGGTGCCCGCGCGCGAGGACTCGATCGTCGACTTCGTGCCCGTCGACTACGTCACCGACGGCCTGCTCGCGCTGCTCGAGGACGAGACCGCCGTCGGGACCCACAACCTCGTTGCCGGCGAGCTCGCGCTGAGCGCCGGCGAGCTCGTGGCGCTGCACGCGTCGCTGACCGGGCGCGAGCCCGTGCGGTTCGTGGCGCCCGAAAGTGCCGGCAGCGGTGGCCCTGAGGTGCCCGGCGCGAGCGCGCTGCCGGCCGGCGCGGAGACCTTCGCCCCCTACTTCGACGTGCGCTGCCGCTTCAGCGACACGCGCGCGCAGGCGCTGCTTGGGGATGCCGGCGTGCAGAAGCCCGACCCGCGGGAGTACCTCGGGCGACTGGTCGCCTATGCGCAGGCGAGCAACTGGGGCAAGCGGGCCGGGAGTCGCGAGGGGGCCTTCCTGTTGAGCTCCGCCGCCGCCGCGAGGCCCTCCTGGCCGGCTAGCGCCTAAGCTCCTGTGATGGCGCAGAGCGACAGGCACATCACCGAGAAGGACCGCTGCCCGGCGTGCGCCGGTGCGGGCTGGACCTGGCACGACGCACAGCCCGAGGGAATGTGGATCGTCTGTCGCGAGTGCATCGGGACGGGCCGCGCGGACCACAAGGGCCGCAAGCGGTTGAAGCCGGAGAGCTCGCCGGCGGGATAGAGCGCTTCGCGCGCGACACCGTGCGAGGTCCTCCAGCGACGATGCCAGGCGAGCCGCCAGCGATCGCCAGCGAGTTGCGCCGGCTGCTGGGCGCGGAGCACGTGCTGGAGCCGGACGCCCGCTCCCCGTACAACCAAGACACCTCGCACCGCAGCGAGCTGCAGGGCCGGGCGCAGGCGGTGGCGCTGCCGGGCAGCGCGCAGCAGGCGGCCGCGGTGGTGGCGTGGTGCTATGCGCACGACGTGCCGATCGTGCCGCGCGGCGGCGGCACGGGGCTGGTGGGCGGGGCGGTGCCGACGGAGGGGGGAGTGGTGCTGGCGCTGGAGCGCCTGCGCAGGGTGCGCGAGCTGGAGCCGGGGCTGTGGCGGATGTTGCCCGAGGCCGGGGTGAGCACGCACGACGTGCGGCGGCTGGCGCGGGAGAACGGCCTGATGTTCGCGCCGGACCCCGGCGCCTCGGAGCAGTCGCAGATCGGCGGCAACGTGGCTACGAACGCCGGCGGGCCGCACGCGCTGAAGTACGGGGTGACGGGAGCGTGGGTGGCGGGCCTGGAGGTGGTGCTCGCGCCGGGCGAGCTGGTGCAGGTGGGGGGCTGGGCGGCGAAGGACGTGGCGGGCTATGACCTGAAGAGCCTTCTGATCGGCTCGGAGGGAACACTTGGCGTGATCACGGCGGTGCGCCTGCGCCTGCTGCCGGCGCCCGAGGAGGCGATCGTGCTGGCGGTGTTCCTGCGCACGCGCGCGGAGGGCTGTGCGGCGATCTGCGAGGTGTTCGCCGCCGGGCTGCGCCCGTCGGTGATGGACTTCATGGACGGCGACACGCTGGCGATCACTGCGGCCTCATATCCGGCGAGCCCGCCCGGGGTGCCTGCTCAGGCGGGCTTTGCGCTGATCTGCGAGGTGGACGGCTCGCGCGAGCAGGCGCGTGCGCAGCGCGAGGAGCTGGCGGAGCTGATGCGCGGGCCGTCGGTGCGGGCGCTGGCGATCGAGGAGCCCGCGGACACCCGCGCGTTCTGGCGCTGGCGCGACGGCGCGAACCCCGCCGTGGCGGCCGTGCGCGGCGGGAAGGTGAGCGAGGACGTGGTGTTTCCGCTGGAGCGCCTGGCGGAGGGCCTGGAGCGCTTCGAGCTGATCGCAGCAGCGCACGGCTTGCGCTCGTGCGCGTGGGGTCACGGCGGCGAGGGCAATGTGCACGCGACCGTGCTCGTGGACCCGGACAGCGAGCGGGAGCTGGCGGCGGCGCGGGCGGTTGGGGATGAGCTGTTCGCGCTGGTGGCGGAGCTGGGTGGCGCGGTGGCGGGGGAGCACGGCGTGGGCTGGCTCAAGCGCGGGCGCCTGGAGTCGCAGTGGGACGTGAGGGCGCTGGAGCTGCACGAGCAGATCAAGCGCGCGTTCGACCCGAAGGGCCTCCTGAACCCGGGCAAGAAGCTGGCGCGGTAGCCTGCGCGGTCGCTGGGCGCAAGGCCGGGCTGAGCCCCGGCAACCTACGGAAAGGAAGAGGCGCATGAACAAGTCGCAACTGATCGAGGCCATCGCAGGGGACAGCGGGCTGACGAAGACGGACTCGGCCCGCGCCGTGGATTCGCTGCTGGACACGGTCACCAAGACGCTGAAAAAAGGCGACGAGGTGAGCATCACCGGCTTTGGCAAGTTCTCGGTGGTCAAACGCGCGGCACGCCAGGGCGTCAACCCCCGCACGGGCGAGCGCGTGAAAATCAAAGCGTCCAAGGCCCCGAAGTTCTCCGCAGGCGCGGGTCTCAAGCAGGCGGTGAGCCCGAAGAAAAAATAGGCTCGACCGGCCGGCCGCCCTCACGATGACCCGTGCGGCCGGCAAGGATGGCGACTGAGGGCGTGGTTCCGTGACGCGAGCTTCCCGGAGGGGGCGATCGTGATGGTGCCCGCGTTCGCTGCGCGGCCCGGAAGGTGGAACAATTCGCCGGGGGGTGATAGAGGGCCTCCGACCGACATGAGGTTGGGATGTTGTCTGCGTTCGATCGGATATCGAAACGGGCCAGCAGCGCCAGTGCGCCGCTGCTGGCGACGCTCGTGCTCGCCGCCGCGAGCGCCGCCGGCGTTGCAGCTCCGGCCGGTGCATTGGCGGGGCAGTACCACGTGTACTCCTGCAGGACCCCGTCGGGCGAAAGCGCACCCGCGGATGGGTGGAGTGGGTCTGTCGCCGTCGAAGGGAAGACGGACGACATCGCAACTGACTCGTGTGCGGACGGAGGCGCGCTAATCGCTGCGCTTGGAGACCAGACTGGTCACATCGCCAATATAGATCGTGCGAGGTGGTCGTTCGAAGTTCCGCTTGGAGACACGCCTGTGGCAGCGACTCTGTGGCGCGCGGGGTACGTGCATGGGACCAGCAGCGAAACCGGGACCTATCAGCTTGCGCTCGCCGGTCCCGCCATCACGAACGCGTTCGACGAGTGCGTCTTTGGTGCCGGATGCGATGATCTGGGCGAACCAAGCTCGCCGATGTCTGCTCTTAACCGCGTCGTGGTTCCGTCGGCGAACCTTGGTTCTCATCTCTACGCGGAAGCCTCGTGTGGCACTTCGCTGCCCGCAGGCGAATGCCAAAGCGCGAGCGGTGACCCGAACGGCTACTCGGCTGTGCTCTACGTCTACGCGGCGGACCTGATCCTCGAACAGCCCGTGGGACCGACGGCGACGAACGTGAGCGGCGAACTGGCGACGAATCCGACGGTCAGCGGCACGACGGACGTGGCCTTCAGCGCAACCGATCCGGGCTCGGGCGTGTACGAAGCAGTGTTCACGCTCGACGGCCAGGTCGTGCAGCGCAACGTGCTCGACGAAAACGACGGACGCTGCAAGAACGTCGGGCAGACGACGGACGGGCTGCCTGCGTTCCTTTACGTGCAGCCGTGCCTTCAGTCGGTCAGCGCGGATGTTGGCTTCGAAACGACGAAGGTGAGCAACGGCACCCACCACCTGGTCGTGAGCGTGACCGATGCGGCGGGCGACGCGGCGACGGTTCTGGACAGGACCGTCAACGTCGAGAACCCCACGCCGCCGGGAGCGCCGAACGGCACGAACGCGTCGGCGCAGGCGACGATGGCGCTGGCATGGAAGGGCTCGAGCAAGGCCCGTCTGACGACCGGCTACGGGCACGGCGAGACGGTCCTCGGCCGCCTGACGGGCCCCGGCGGTGTGCCGATCGCGGGTGCGAGGGTCGAGGTGCTGGCGAAGCCCGCCTACGCGGGGGCGAGCGCGGCGGCGATGGCGAGCCCGATCACGGGCCCGGAGGGGCGCTTCACGTTGCAGATCCCGGCGGGCGCGTCCTCGCGCTTGCTGCGCTTCGAGTACAGCGACACGATGGGCTCAACGCCGGCGGTGATGAAGACGCTGACGCTTAGAGTGCGCGCGGGAGTGATCCTGCGGATCGCGCCGCGCGTGGCGAGTGTGGGGCGCAGCATCCATTTCTCCGGGCACCTGCGCGGCGGCCCGGTCCCGAGCGGTGGCAAGCTGCTCGTGCTGGAGGCTCGCTCGCCGGGCGGCGGGTGGCTGGAGTTCGACGTCGTGCGCAGCGACGCGCGCGGCCGCTACCGCGCGAGCTACCGCTTCAAGTTCCCCGGTCCGGCCGACTATCAGTTTCGCGTCCTTTGCGAGGCGGAGGCCGACTACCCGTTCGCCACGGGCTCCTCGCGCGTGGTGGGCGTGTTCGAGCGCTGACGTCAGCTCGCAGACCAAATTCTTATGTGAGCGGCAGGATTCCACGGCTACTTCGGGTATGCCCCGGTGTTAGCGGTGCAGTTGACGCGTGGTGGTTCCCTCGGCGTGCTCCCAGGCAGCGAGCCGATCAGCCGGAGTGGCTCGAACTGAAAGGCGGAGGCTTGAGGACGATCGAGGGACCGAAGCGAAGGGCGTGCAAGGCGTCGACGTTCCTCGCGGCGCTCGCGCCGATCCTGCTGGCGGTCATGGCCCTGGGCGTTCAAGGCGCCCAGGCGGCACCGACGGTGGCGATCTCGCCACTGAACGGCACGCCGGATGCCTCGCCGGATGCCCAGATCAGCTTCCTAGGCGTTCCCGCGAGTGAGATCTCGGCCATCTCGGTCGTGGGCTCGCGCAGCGGCAGCCACAGCGGCAAGCTCGAGTCCTACGAGAGCAGCCCGGGCGCGAGCTTCCTGCCGTCGCGAGGCTTCGCGCAGGGCGAGCGCGTCACCGCGAGCGCGACCGTGGGGCCGAAGGGCCACACGGCACGCGTGAGCACGACGTTCACGGTCGCCCGGCTTCCCGACTATCGCATGACAGTCAAAAAGTTCACGCCGCTGAGCAACCCGGGACTCGTGCAGAGCTTCGTGTCCGCCCCCGATCTGCAGCCGCCGGTCCTGCAGGTCGCCACCCACTCGGCGGAAGCCTCGCCAGGCGACGTGTTCCTCACGCCCACCCACGGCTACGGGCAGTCGGGCGTCATGATCGCCAACAGCTCCGGCGGGCTCGTCTGGTTTCAGGCTGCTCCGGCAGGCGAAATCGACACCGACCTGCAGACTCAGAGCTATGAAGGCAAGCCGGTGTTGACATGGTGGCAGGGGCACGTTCCCGAGGGCCTCGGTGTGGGCTTCGGGAGGGTCGAGATCTACAGCAGCGCCTACACCCCGATCGCGACGGTGTCCGCGGGCAACGGCTACTACGCGGACCTGCACGAAATGCAGATCACACCACACGGCTCCGCATTCATCACGGCGTACTCGCTGGTCGACGCGAACCTCTCCGCGGAGGGCGGCTCCAGCAACGGGATCCTGCACGACGCGATCCTCCAGGAGGTCGACATCAAGACGGGCCTGGTGATGTTCGAATGGCATGCCTATGGCCACGTGGCGCTCGGCGACTCCTACACCTCGCCCTCGTCCTACGATCCCGGCCAGCCCTGGGACTTCTTCCACATCAACTCCATGTCGCTCGATCCCTGGGGCGACGGCAACTTCATCGTCTCCTCGCGCAACATGTGGGCGGCGTACGAGATCAACCATGTGAACGGCGCGGTCATGTGGCGGCTGGGTGGCAAGCGCCCCAGCTTCAAGATGGGCGCGGGCACCGGCATGGCGTGGCAGCACGACGTGCGCTGGCAGCCTGACCACACGCTGACGCTGTTCGACGACGGCGCCACGCCCAAGGAGCATTCGCAGTCGCGCGCGATCCGCGAGCGCATCAACTGGGCAAAGCGCTCGGTGGAACTGATCGGCCGCTACGTGCACACGCCGCCGATCCTCACCGGCAGCCAGGGCAACGACCAGGTGCTCCCGGATGGCGACTCGATAGTGGGTTGGGGGGAAGAGCCCTACGTCACCGAATTCAACACCGCCGGACAGATGCTGTTCGACGCTCACCTGCCGGCGCCAGGACAGTCCTATCGCGCCTATCGCTTCGAATGGAACGCGCAGCCGGCGTACCCACCGGCGTTGGGGGTACGGACCAGCGGCGAAGCGACCACGCTGTACACGAGCTGGAACGGCGCCACCGACGTCAGCAGCTGGAGGATCCTGGGCGGCGAGTCGCCGACGACGCTCGCACCGCTTGCCACAAGCGCGGCGACCGGCTTCGAGACCTCGATCCAGGTCGGAAGCGATGTGGCCTATTACGCCGCGCAGGCGCTTGGCTCGGAAGGGCAGGTGCTGGGGACGTCTGCGGCCACGAAGCGGTAGGCCTTCACGCGGCTATCGGGCGGGCAAAGGTCCCGCGTGGCGAGTTATCGGCCGCTAGGCTCCACGTCGGTGAGCCCCACAGAGACAGCCGTCGCGAGCGCCACCGGCGGTCCGGTGCACAGCAGATGCCCGCTCTGCAACGGAACTGCTCGGCGTGCCTTCGACGCGCTCGATCGCAACCGCGCGATCAGCGCGGAGAGCTTTGGCTACGCGCGCTGTCGATCCTGCGGCACGACCTTCATCTCGGAGCCGCCGCCTGACATGGGGCGCTACTACGAGGGCGGCTACTACCAATTCGCCGCCGACGGAGAACCGAATTGGAAGACTGAACCGCGGCGTATCCAGGCCGCCGCGTTTCGTGTGGCCCTGCTGCTCCGCCACGTGGCTCCCGGGGTACTGATCGAGATCGGTGCGGGGACTGGGGCGTTTGCCTGCGCTGTCAAGAACGCGGGCTTTGACGTCACCGCGATCGAGATGAGCGAGCGATGTTGCCGCTATCTCAGCGAGCGTGAGGGGATTGCGGCGATTTGCACGGACCTTCCGCTGGAGGCACTCGCGGCACTGCCGCGCGCCCGGGCAATAGCGCTCTGGCATGTGCTCGAGCATCTCGCCAACCCAGCCGAGGTGCTCGAGCAGGCCGCCGCGAAGCTGGAGCCGGGCGGCGTGCTCGCACTCGCGATCCCTAATCCCCGCTCCCTCCAGTTTCGTCTGCTCGGGGCTCGTTGGGCGCATCTTGACGCTCCGCGCCACCTTTGCCTGATGCCGGCCGAGGCGCTCATCCGTGAGGCCCACAAGCTGGGTCTGAGCGCAGTGGAGATAACGTGCAGCGACCCGGATGGCTTGGAGTGCAACTTCTTTGGCTGGATCAACGCGCTGCGCTCCCACCCGGCCGAAGGCCCGACACCATGGTTAGCGGGGCATGCGGCGCTGGTTGTCAACCGTCTGCTGGCACCGGTAGAGCGAACGGGCAACCGCGGAGCTGCGACCACGATCGTTATGCGCAAGGATCAGTAGGTCGATTCGCGGTGGGGCTGCTCTCGCGATCGCCCCCCTGCGGTCTAGCATCCTGACCATCGCACGAGTACCTCCTCCCGGCGCTGCGCCGGGCGCTGACCCGGACTTCGACCGCACCTCGCGGAGAGAATCGATCAGAGCACCTGCAGAGCAGACGACATCGGTGCAACCAGACGATGCGGTATCCGGTGCGCCGGACATCCTCTCCACGAGCGCGGCTGGTCCTGCGGCCGCGCGTGGCGGCGCGCTGCGCGTGGCGGGCTACATGCTCGGCGCGCTTTTCGGCGCGGCCGGCGCCGCTGTGCTCTTCCGTCACCTCGGCGTCGTAGACACGGGCGACTACGTCAAGGCCACAGCGCTCGTCGGCATCGTCGCCGCCGTCTCAGACCTTGGGCTGACGGCCGTGGGCGTTCGTGAGATCTCCGGGCTTGCGCCCGAGGAGCGTTGGCCGCTGGCCCGGGATCTGCTGGGTCTGAGGGTCACGCTGACGGTCCTCGGCGGGCTGGTGGTCACGGCCATAGCGTGGGCCGCCTACTCCACCACGCTCGCGACCGGGGTGGGCCTCGCTTCGGTCGGGCTGCTGCTGCAGGCCACACAGGACAATTTTGCGCTCCCCCTTGTCGTCGGCCTACGCTTGGGCTGGGTCTCGGCGCTCGATCTCGCCCGCCAGCTGCTGACCACGGTGTGCACCGTCGCGCTCGCCCTTCTCGGGGCGCGACTGGTGCCGTTCCTTGCGATCTCGATCCCGGTAGGCGTTGTCCTGCTCCTGGTAACTGTCAGGTTGGTGCTGGGAACGCGAGCGCTCGCACCAACGTTCAGCTGGCGGCGCTGGCGGAGGTTCATCGGGGGGATGCTCCCCTACTCGGCCGCCGTGGCCGCGTCGGCGCTCTATTTTCGCGTCTCGATCCTGCTCGTATCTGCGCTGTCGAATGCTGCACAGGTGGGCTATTTCGGCGCCTCGTTTCGGGTCATCGAAGTCCTGACGCTGGTGCCCGCCCTGCTGGCCGGGTCGGCCTTTCCGATCTTCTCGCGTGCGGCGCGCGATGATCGCGATCGGTTGGGATATGCGCTCGAGCGCGTCTATGAAGTGGCGCTCATCGTCGGTTCCTGGGTGGCTGTCTCGATCGCGGTCGGGGCCCCGCTTGCGATCAAGGTCCTTGGTGGCGCACGCTTCGCCCCTGCCGCCCCCGTGCTGGCGATTCAAGGCGTGGCACTGGGTGCAATGTTCGTCAGTCTCGTCTGGGGGTATGGCCTGCTCAGCCTCGGGCTCTACCGACAGATACTCGCCATCAATGTCTCGGCCTTGATCTTGAACGCCGCGCTGGTGGCCGTGCTCGTCCCACTCGACGGCTCCCGTGGAGCGGCGCTCGGCACAGCAATCGCAGAGATCGCCGCCGCGATCGTCCAGGGTCTGGCCGTTGTCCGCGGTCGCCCCCAGCTGCGTCCGTCCTCGCGAATCCTGCCGCGTGTCACGCTCGCCGCCGCATTTGGCCTGGCGCCGCTTGCCCTCGCGGGGGTCGGCATACCCACGATCGGGCGTCTGGCGCTCTCGAGCGCCCTGTTCGCGGGGGTCGCTCTGCTCACCCGTGCCTTTCCGCGTGAGCTGCTGGATGTCCTGCCGCGGGCCCGGGGGCTGCAAGGATCGTGATCGCGGTCGTACACCTCGTGTGGGGGCCATACGGAGCAGCTCCGCTCCGACGGTTCCTTTCGTCGTATCGTCAGCATCCGGCCGGCGTCGAGCACGAGCTGATCGTGCTCTTCAACGGGGTCGATCGATCCCAACGCGACTCGCTCGCGGCTGAGCTTGACGGGGTTGAATACCGAATGTTCGAGCTCGATGAGCCTGTGCAGGACCTCGCCGCCTACGCTAGAGCGGCAACCCTCCTGCAGCACGAGCGGGTCTGCTTCCTGAACTCGCACAGCGTCTTCCTGGTTTCAGGTTGGCTCCTGACAATGGCGCAAGCCCTGGACCAGTCCGGTGCCGGCCTTGTTGGCGCGACCGGCTCCTGGGCGAGCGTGCATTCGGCAGTGTTGAACTCGTTCCTTCTACCGAACCCCTATCGGGGTGTGGTCCCGAAGCGAAAGATCGCGCGCGTGCAGTTGCTGGAGCTCGAGCTGGAACGCGAAGGCATGGACACGTCGCCGGCGACCGTACGCGAGCAGAGCTCACTCGGACGTTCGATCCGAAGCACGTTGAAGGGCCTGCCGGGGATGCCCCGTCAGCTGTTGCGCTTTGAGCACTTCCCCGCGCATCATGTGCGGACCAACGCGTTCATGCTCGAACGGTCGCTGCTCGCCGATCTGCGGATCGGGCCTCTTCGCAGCAAGGTCGAGGCCTACGAGTTCGAGAGCGGTCGCCACAGCATCACCCGTCAGGTGCAGAGCCGGGGTCTACGCACGCTTGTGGTGGCGCGCGATGGCGCCGTATACGATCAGGACCGTTGGCCTCTCAGCAACACCCTCTGGCAGGGCGATCAGGAGGGCCTGCTGATCGCCGACAATCAGACGCGCTCGTACGCCAATGGTGGGATCGACCGCAGGCGGCTGTTGTCCAGCTTCGCCTGGGGCGCGCAGGCCGCCCCTCGGATGCCTGCCGGTGAAACCAGCTCCGGTGACGACGGCTGAGGGCAGTCTGCGGCAGAGATGATCGGCGTGGTACACCTGGTTTGGGCTCCCCTGGGTGCGGGGTCTCTGCGGGATTTCCTGCGCTCCTACCATCTGCACCCCTCCGGCGCCCGGCACGAGCTGGTGATCTTGCTCAACGGCGCGGGCCTCGCCGAGGCGCGAGGCGCTCGTGATGCCGTACTCGCTGAGCTGGGCGGCACCGAGCACCGTCTCATCGAGCTGGAGCGACCTGCGCTCGACCTCGCCGCCTACGCCGAGGCTGCCCGCAGGCTCGAGTATCGGCAGCAGTGTTTCCTGAACTCCTACAGCGTCATCCAGGTCGACGGTTGGCTGGCGCAGCTCGTTTGCGCGCTCGAGCGTCCGGGGGTTGGGATTGCGGGGGCGACAGGCAGCTGGGAGAGCCAATCGGAGTGGAAGCGCGGCCGTGCCGTTCACTGGCCGCTGCAGGTGATGCGGTTGCCAGGGGCACGGCGTGACTTTCCGCGATTTCCAAACCCGCACATCCGCACCACCGGGTTCCTGGTTGATCGCTCAACCCTGCTGCAGATGGGTCTCGAGAATGCTCGGGACAAGCGCGCCGCTTATCGGCTGGAGAGCGGCCACGCTGGTGTGACCCGAAAACTCCAAGAGCGAGGTCTGAAAGCGCTGGTGGTGGGACGCGACGGTGTCGGCTATGAGACGGCGCACTGGGCCAACAGCGGAACTTACCGAAGCGGTGGGCAGGAAAACCTGCTCGTCGCCGACAACCGTACGCGTGACTGGCAGCGAGCAGGGCGGAGGCTGAAACACCGGCTATGCCGTGACGCGTGGGGAAGCGGCTGCCAAAGCTGAAGAGTCTTGCATGGCGAGAGCGAGTCCTACGGCGACTCGCGTGCCATGACCGCGCCTCTGCGCAGGTTGAGCGATTCGCGCAGCGAGATCGATGAGGCGATGGCTGCCGCGGGCGGGAAGGGATGGCGGGTCAGTCCACCGGCGGCGCGCCAGCCCTCCAGACGACCCAGCACGGCCTCTAGATCTCTGCAGAGCAGCGCGTCTGCCCCCACCACGATTGTCTCTGTCGCCAGGGTGCGCGCCCACGCGGAGCTCCGGAGCACCCCGTAGCGGCGCAGCAGGTAGCCACGACTGAAAGCCGCCAGACGCCGCTGTGTGCGCGAGCGCCTCCCATAGGTGCTCGATCCGAGGTGCACGCCAAGCGCGTCGAGGGCCGCCGCCGTGCTCCAGCCGAGCGATTGCAGGCGCAGTGCGAGATCGAGGATCTCCATGTAGGCGCGCATGTGCTCGTCGAGGCCTCCAGCCTGCTCCCATGCCCTGCGTCGGTACGCGCCGGCGGTTCCCTCAGGCCCGGTGAGCCGCGGCTCGGGACTGATCGCGCCGATCGCGCGATGGCCCTGAAGCCGCGCGAACCCCGCAAGTGTGACGTCGGCGCTAACCCCGATGCTGTCGATCGCCTCGCCTCCCCGCACGAGCATCACTGCCGCCACGGAGCCAATCCGTGCATCTTCTTCCATCGGCCTCACGAGCCGTTCGAGGCAGTCGGCGCGTAGCTCGACGTCGTTGTTGAGCAGCACGACGTACTCCGCGCTGCCGGCGGACACTCCGTGGTTGACCGCGCGGGTGTAGCCCTCGTTGACGTGAAGCTCGATCGTTCGCACGTCGGGCCAGTCGCTGCGTAGGCGCACGACGCTGTCGTCGGGCGATCCGTCGTCGACGACGATCGTGTGGTGGGCGGCCGTCTGCTTCGCCAGGTGCTGCAGGCAGGATCGCGTGAGCTCGTAGTGACCGTGGACGGGTACGACGACGTCGATCGCGGCGCTCACGGCCGCTCATCCTAATAGGGGTGCGGAACTTCAGCGACGCTAGGCTTGCGCGACTTGGACGCTGCGGGCACTCATATCGGCCTGAACCTGATCTTCCTCGTCCCCGGCGAGACCGGCGGCATGGAGATCGCGGCGCGTGAGCTCCTGCCAGCGCTGCTGGGGCAGGCGCCCACGGGGGCGCGCTTCACCGCGTTCATCAACCGCGAGACCGCCGCTGCCGACGATGGCCCGTGGGGAGAGCTGCTGCCCGCGGTGACCGTACCGGTCAATGCCCGCAACCGGGTGCAGTGGGTACTCGGGGAGCAGATGCTCTTGCCACCTCTCGCGATGCGCGCCGGCGTGCAGCTCCTACACAGCCTCGCGAGCACGGCCCCCCTCTGGGGGCGCTATTGCCGCGTGTCAACGGTTCACGACCTGATCTACGCGCATTTTCCCGATGCACACGCCGGCATTCGCGACAAAGGCATGAAGCTGCTCGTGCCGGCTGCGACGCGACGCGCCGATCGACTGATTGCCGACTCGCAGAGCACGCGGAAGGACCTGAGCGCGGTGCTCGGCATCGCTGCGGAGCGGATCGACGTCGTCCCGCTGGGCGTGGGGTCCGTGGGACGCCAGGTGCCGCTCGCGGAGCGGGACGTGCGCGAGCGCTTCGCGCTCGGCGAGCGCCGTGTGCTGTTGAGCCTCTCCGCCAAGCGCGCCCACAAGAATCTGCCGGCCTTGATTCGTGCACTGGCACGTCTGCCGGTCGCGGGACGACCGGTGCTGGTTCTTCCGGGATATCCCACCTCGCACGAGAGCGAGCTGCGACGCCTGGCCAGCGAGCTTGGCCTCGAGGAAGACGTGCGTTTTCCGGCGTGGGTCTCGGCCGCGGAGCTCGAGGGCCTGTGGTCGGTTGCCGACGGGTTCGTGTTCCCTTCGCTATACGAGGGGTTCGGCCTGCCGATCCTTGAGTCGATGGCCCGCGGCGTTCCGGTGGCCTGCTCGGATGCTTCCTCGCTTCCCGAGGTCGCCGGCGATGCGGCCCTCCTCTTCGATCCCCATGAGGAGGCGGCGATCGCCGATGCAATGCAGCGCCTGCTCCGCGACTCAGCGCTGGCGCAGGCTCTCCGTGAGCGCGGACTGCAGCGCGTCCGCCAGTTCACGTGGGAGCGGACTGCGCGACTCACGCTCGGTAGCTACGCGCGCGCGCTCGGACGACGCGCTCAGCCCGTTGCCTCGGACGAGCTGGCGCCACCGCCGCCGCTGGCTGAGTAGACGTCGAGCACGCTCTGCAGCGAGGACTCCAGCGACAGCCAGTCGGCGTTCTCGGCGAACCAGCGCGCGGTGCTCGCGCGCATCGCGATACCGGCTTCGTGGACGCGCACGATCGCGTCAGCCACTGCCTCCGGGTGGGCAGTGGGCGCGACGGCGCCGTTGACGCCCTCCTCGATCAGCTCGGTTGCGGCGTTGTCCTCGCCCGCGACGACCACGCTCGGCGTCGCGCACGCGGCCGCCTCGACCACAACGAGTCCGTAACCCTCGCGGCGTGAGGTGACCAGCATGCACATGGCGCGCCGCATCTCTGCGTCGAGGGTCTCTGTGTCGGTGAAGCCGCGCGCGGTGACGGTTCCCTGCAGCCCGTGCTCGGCGATCGCGGCGTCGAGCGCATCGCGCTCCGGTCCCTGGCCGAGGAACTCACCGATCAAGCCCTCGATGCGCTTGGCCGCCAGCCCCATCGCAGCCACCGCCAACCTCACCTGCTTCTCGGGAATGAGTCGCGCCGCGAACAGCACGACTGGCTCACACGCGTGCGCCGCCGCGGGCTCCACGCTCCCGGCGTAGAGCCCGCGAAGAACCATCACCGGGCCGTTGAGGCCCTCATCGCGCAGGCGCTTGGCGTGTAGCTCGGAAAAGCAGAAGGCTCTCTGCGGGACGCGGGCGCAGCGTCTTTGAACGAGCTCGCCCACCACTCCGTTGAACTTCCCGAGGTAGTCCCGCCAGTAAGATCGGCTCCACACCTCGAACCAGTCGACGACCACGCCGAAGCGCATCGGCTTGCGCAGGGCGGCGGCCGCGAGTAGCGAGAAGTAAGGGAAGGCACAGGTGTGCACGACCTCATAGCGCCGGCCGTGCCGCAGCAAGTGCGCGAAAACCCCCAGACCGAAGACCAGTGGCGGCAAGATTCGTCGACGTCCGGTGTCTGTGTACAGCGCCATGCGCGGGCCGGCGCCCACGACGCGAACTCGGGGGTCGATCTGAACGGTCTCGCCTCGCTCCCATTGGCGCAACGTGAGATAGGTGACCTCGTGCCCCTCCTGCACGAGCCGCTCGGCGAGGTCGCGATACCAGCGCTCCGCCCCGCCCACCGTGTGCGGAAAGAGGCAGTCGTAGACGAGACAAAGGCGCATCCCGCTAGCATCTCATCTCACGGCGGGGGTATGTTTGTGTGCCACTTTCCCTCCTGCCAGGCGTTATAACGCAGCGCAGGCCGCCCGGTCTGCCGGCAAGCCCCTGAGACCCCTTCAGCCGATGAGCACACTCGTCCCGACAAGCGCCCCGCCTGAGGCGCCAGACGCCCAAGACGCGGGGTTGCCGCTGGTCTCGGTGGTGATTCCGTGTCTGAACGAGGCCGAGAACGTCGAGTCATGTGTGCGCGCTGCGCTGGAGGCGATCGTGCACATGGGGGTGCACGGCGAGGTGGTCGTCGCCGACAACAACTCCGAGGATGACTCGGCGCGTCGGGCCGAGCAGGCGGGAGCGCGCGTGGTGGTCGAACGCAGACGCGGCTACGGCAGCGCCTACCTCGCGGGGTTCGAGGCCTCACGCGGCCGCTACATCGTGATGGCGGACGCCGACCTGACCTACGACTTCGAGGAGATCCCGCGCTTTGTGGCTGCGCTGGAAGAGGGTGCCGAGATGGTTATCGGCGACCGTATGGACAACATCCAGCCGGGCGCGATGGCGTGGTCGCACCGCTACATCGGCAACCCCGTGCTCACCGGACTGCTCAACCTGTTCTTCCGCACCGGGATCAGCGACGCGCACTGCGGCATGCGCGCAGTTCGTCGTGAAGTGCTGCCGCGGCTGGACCTGCGCACGACCGGCATGGAGTTCGCCTCGGAGATGGTCATCCGCGCCTCCAAGGAGAACCTCAAGATCGCGGAGTTTCCGATCGAATATCACCCGCGCGGGGGGCAGAGCAAGCTCTCAACCCTGCGCGATGGTTGGCGCCACCTACGCTTCCTGCTCGTCCATAGTCCCAACCACCTGTTCATCCTCCCGGGCGCGGCGCTCGCCGGCCTCGGCACGCTGATCGTCATCTTCGTCGGCGGCGGATTGGACTTCTTCGGCCGCGCCTGGGGCGTGCACGCCCTGATCGGCGGTGCGCTGTTGATGATCGTCGGCACCCAGGTGCTCGCGCTGGGGCTGTGCGCGCACGCGTACGGCACCTACTTCATGGGTGAGCGCGACCCTTGGTTCGACCGCATGCGCGCGCGCTTTCGCCTCGAGCACGGCCTGCTGCTGGGCGGCCTGTTCACGGTCGTGGGGGTGGTCATGGGGGGTCTCATCCTGGCCACCTGGATAGCCCACGGCTTCGGCTCACTGGCCGACGAACACCTCGCTGTGATCGCTGCGACGCTGATGATCGTGGGGATACAGATCTTCTTCTCCTCATTCCTCCTCAGCATCCTCGGCTTGCGCCGGCGCTGACGGTGGAGCGCGCCCGCCGGATGCTGGCGGCGGTGTTCGCCGGCGAGCGCCGCGTGTGGCGGATAGCGGCGATCGCAGCCGTGCCGGTCGTCGCGATATGCGCCTTCTACTGCCTGCGCCCGCGCTTCTACTACACCGGCACCGACAGCGTCGAGGACCTCGTTTACCTCCCGTCTGCTTCCGCCGAAACCCCGCTGTGTGTGCCAGGACTCGAACTGCCCGCCGGGACCGCGTTTGTGCGCCTGCGCCTCACCACGCCCGCGCGCCAGCGCCCGTCGCTTCAGCTCACCCTGAGCCTCGCCGGCCGCTCCGTCCACTCCCAGCTTGCCCCGATGCGGGCGCCCGCGAACCGCATCACCAACGCGGACTTCCCGATCCCGCAGACGCCCGCCGTCCCGGCGGCGCGCAGAGCGTCGATTTGCGTGCGCGCCGATGGCCCGGTCATGTGGGGAGGAACCCCCCTTTCCACTCCTGGGGACACGCCTCCGACGCTGGGGGGAGAGCCGGTGTCTGCGCGAATCGCGATCTGGTATCTGCCGCGGGTGGGAGAGCGCCAGAGCTACGTACAGCGGATCGGAAGCATCTTCCGGCGCGCGGCTCTGTTTCGGCCGGGGTGGGTGGGCGCTTGGACCTATCCGCTGCTGCTGTTCCTATTGCTCCCCGCGGCGGCGCTGCTCGCTGTGCGCTGCCTCGCGCTCGCAGTCGCCGGCGGCGGGCGGCGCCTGGCGGCCATGGTGTTCGCGATAGCCGCTGTCAATGCCTGCTGCTGGGCGTTGATCACGCCGGCGTTCCAGGGTCCCGACGAGGTCGACCACTTCGCCTACGTGCAGTCGCTCGTCGAACGCGGGCAAGGGCCCAGCCCAAATCCGGGCTCGCCGCTCCCGCGTTGGTCGAGCGCCGAGGCGCTCGCGCTGGAAGACACGAGCTTCTTGACCGACCATCAGCTGGGCGACAGCACGACGCCGTGGCTGGCCTCCGAGGAGCGCCGCTACGGCCAGCAGGTGGCCAAGCTGGACCCGTCGACCGACGACGGCGGCGGCTACTCCACGTCTGCGGCACACGGACCGCTGTATTACCTCGCGCTATCGCCCGCCTACCTGCTCGCTCGCCACGACTCGATCTTCTCCCAGCTGACACTGATGCGCCTGACCTCGGCCCTGATCGGTGCGCTCGTGGCGTTGTTCACGTTCCTGCTCGGCCGCGAGCTGGCTCCGACGCGTCCGTGGATCGCGGCGCTCGCGGCCCTGCTCGTTGCCTACGAGCCGATGTACGGGTTCATCTCAGGGATAGTCAACAACGACGTCGGTGTGAACGCCGCAGCGGCGGCGTTGGAGCTGCTGCTGATGCGGATGCTGCGTCGCGGCATCACGATCCCGTGGGGGCTACTCACGGGCGCGCTCTTGATCGCATTGCCGATCGTCAAGGGGACTGGGCTGTCGCTGTACCCGGTGGCAGCGCTGGTGTTCGTGGCGAGCCTGTGGCGCCACCACAGCCGCAGAGACCTGCGCGCCTGGGGCGCGCTGGCGCTCGGCGCGATCCTGGTCTTGGAGCTCTCAGCGCATGTGTTCAGCGGCCTGCAGGCGAGCGACGCGGCAACCGGCTCCGCGACGATCGGCTCGAACGCGGGCGCGGCAAGCGAAGCGCTTCACCACATCCCGAGCTTCCTCGGCTACCTCTGGCAGGCGGTGCTCCCGCGGCTTCCGTTCATGCCCCGCTACTTCCCATCCCCGACCGGATTCGCTTTCACCACCGACCCCGGCTACGTGATCTTCGTCGAGCGCGGCTGGGCGTCGTTCGGCTGGTATGACGTCTTCTTCCCGGGCTGGGTCTACATACTGATCCTGATCTCCATGATCGCCACCGTGCCGCTCGCCGGCTGGGCGGCCAGGCGGGAGTGGGTTTGGCTGCGCCGCCATTGGCTGGAAGCGCTGGTGCTGATCTTGATGCCGCTAGTGGTCTGGGCCGGCTTCGAGGCGGCCTACTACACGACCTCGCCGAGGCCGCTGATCGCAGAATTCGGTCGCTACGAGTTCCCCGCGATCGGACCACTCGCGCTGCTCGTCGTCGGTGCGCTGCACGGCTTCGGCCGCCGGCGCATACTGAGCGCGGGCGTTGCACTGCTGGTTGCGATGATCGCACTCAGCTACGCCTCCCAGCTGCTCACGATGAGCGCCTTCTATGCCTGACGTATCTGTCGCCCTGCCGCAGCGTGTGAGCGTCGCCATCCCCGTGCGTGACGGCGGTGAGCTGTTCGCGGACGTCCTGCGGGCGCTCGAGGCGCAGAGCGTCGAGCACGAGCTGGTGGTGTGCGACTCGGGCTCGACCGACGGCTCGCTCGAGCTCGCGCGCGAGCAGGCGACGCAGGTACTAGAGGTCGCACCCGGGGACTTCAGCCACGGGGGTGTGCGCAACCGCTTGATGAGTGCAGCGTCCGGCACCCACGTGGCACTGCTGACGCAGGACTCCGAGCCCGCGGATACCCGCTGGCTGGAGCGCCTGCTCGGGGGCTTCGGGCTCGCGGCGGACGTTGCGCTCGTGTACGGGCCCTATCGGTCACGACCTGGCGCGCCCGCGCCGGTGCGTCTGGAGCTCGAGCGCTGGTTTGCCTCCCTTTCTGCAGACGGCGCGCCACAGGTTGAGCGCCTGCTCGAGGCCGAACGCTCACTGGCCGCCGTCGAGCTCGTGGGCCGGCGCGGCTTCTTCACCGACGCCAACGCAGCCATCGCGCGCTGGGCATGGGAGCGCACGCCATTTCGCGAGGTGCCATATGCCGAGGACCGGGTGCTTGCGATCGACATGCTCCGCGCCGGTCATGCGAAGGCGTTTGTGCCGCAGGCGGGCGTGATCCACTCGCACGCCTACACGAGCAGCGAGCAGCTACGGCGCTGCTTTGACGAGTGGCGCGGCTTGCGCGAGGTCTACGGCTGGCGCGAGCCGGCCTCGCCGACGCACCTGCTCGCACAGCTGCGCGGTGAGCTGGGGCAGACACAGCGAACGCTGATCGTGCAGGGCGTCTCGTCGTCGCGCTGCTGGGCGACGCTCGCGATGGTGGCTCGGCATCATGTCCTCTGTCGCGCGGGTGCACTGCTGGGCTCGCGCGCGGACAGGCTGCCCGCGGCAGTGACGCGCAAGCTGTCGCTCGAGCGCCGTGCGGGCTTCGCGCCGCTGGACCTGGACGACGAGCCGATGCCACTACAGACAAACAACGCGCCAACCCAATGAGCGATAACGCGATCGAGGGACGCCCCCTGGGCGCGTTCGGCAATCTGCGGCGACGCATCTACCTGACCTACAAGCACTTCGGCATGCGCACGCTGCTGTTCCGCGCGCTCACACTGCCGCTGCGCTTCACGCCGCTGGAGCGGCGCCTGCGCCTGCGAACGCACGCGCGCGATCAGGAACTGCGCAGCGCCGTCGCGTGGTACGCCCAGCGCGGCAGGCCGGTGGATATCGTGATCCCCAGCTACCGCGACGCGCAGCGCGTGCGCACGCTCGTGCGCTCGATCCGCAAGACGACGCGCGCGGGGATGGCCCGCGTGATCGTCGCCGACGACTGCAGCGGCGTCGAGTCCCTGGCGGAGCTGCACGCGATCGAGGGGATCGACGCGGTTATCGCCGGGGAGCGTAACGCCGGCTTTGCCGCCAATGTCAATCGCGGCCTGCGAGCCACGGACAGCGAGCGCGACGTGGTCGTGCTGAACTCCGATGTCGAGGCACTGCCCAGCTGGCTGGAGTGCCTGCAGTACGCGACCGACCGCCACGAGTACGCCGGCATCGTCGGCGCGCAGCTGCAGTACCCGGATGGGCGCATCCAGTTCGGCGGGACCGTGCGCAACCGCGATCAGCCCGAGTGGTTCGACCATCGCTATCGCTTCAAGCCATCAGACTGGGGCCCGGCGGGGCGCGCGAGCCCGGCGCTTGCGGTCACCGGTGCGTGCATGTACGTGCGCCGGGCGCTGATCGAGCGCGTCGGGCTGCTCGACGAGCGCTACGGGATGGCCTACGAGGACGTCGACTGGTGCCTGCGGGCCTGGCAGGAGGGCTTCAAAGTCGTCTATTACCCGGCGGCCGTGCTGGTGCACCACGAGTCGGCGACGCGGGGCCGGAACGTCGGAGAGCGGGAGCTCGCCTCACAGCTGATCTTCTGGGAGCGCTGGGGCGACTTCTTCGAAGAGCGGCGCATGCG
>JBOGXX010000234.1:0-4405 GCA_050696475.1 Solirubrobacteraceae bacterium
GTCCACGTTGGCCGCCGCACGCGTAACGCCCTTGCCGCCCCAGGCGCTGCCGCCGTCGCGCAGCTCGGTCGCCTCGAACTCGCCCGTGGAGGCGCCTGACGGCACTGCGGCGCGACCCTGCGCGCCGGAGCGCAGCGCGACCTCGACCTCGACCGTGGGGTTGCCCCGGCTGTCGAGGATCTGGCGGGCGTGGATTCGCTCGATCCGGCTCATCCATCAGCCCCGCCGACGCGACTTGCCTAGCCGGCGGCTTTTGACTTGCTGGTGCCGGTCTTGGGTGCCTTATAGGACTTGCAGTCCGCGACCACGTAGCCCGAGCGGCATTCCGTTTTCCCCTGCCAGCGCTTTTTGAATTCTTTGGTGAACTTGCTCAGCGCCGACTGCTCGCCGGTGGAGGACAGCTGCTGTTTGATCGTCGTCTTGACCTTCGACAGCGGCTGCTGTGTGCCTGAAGTGACGCTGAGCACCTCGAAGACGTAGTAGCCGAACGGCGTCTTCACGGGGCCGCTGAGCACGTTCTTGGCAGCGGCGAAGATCGCTTCGCTCAGCGCCTTCTCCTCCTCGCCTTTGACCACTTCCTTCAGCAGGCCGCCATTGGCCTTGCTCGTGGGGTCGATCGATACGGCCTTCGCGACGCTCGAGAAGCTCTTGCCGGACTGGACTTCCTGCTTGGCGCTGCTCGCCTGAGCTTCCGTCTTCGTGAGGATGATCTCGACGTTGCGCTTTTCAGGCGTGCCGTACTTGGACTTGTTTTCCTTGTAGTACTTGGCGATCTGCGCTTCCGTGACCTTGCTCTTTTCCTTGATGATCTTTTTCTCGATTTTCTGGGAGAGCAGGTTGAGCTTCACGCGAAGCAGCAGATCGGAGACCGTCTGACCCGACGTGGACAGGAACTTTTCGAATTCGGCGGCCTTGGGGAACTCCTCAGTCTTGATTTTCGCGAACTCCTTCTTTACTTCCGCGTCGCTCAGCTTCACGCCCAGCGAGCCGGCTTCGCCGAGCACCCACTGCGAGGAGATCAGGAACCCCAACACCTCGCTCTGCAGAGACTTGTACTCCGTCGCGCACTCCGACTTGAGCTGCTTGGTGGTGGGGGCTTTCTGACCTTTGGCCGGTTTGGCGCTGGTCGCAGCCAGGTGCGCCACGCAGGCGGTGTAGTTCGGCGGTTCAGGGACGACCGGCTTTTCAGTGGTGCCCGACGAGCTCGATGCGGATGCGACCTTCATCCAGTGGTCGAACGCTTCCTTGGTGATCGGGGTACCGGCGACCTGCACCACGGCGTTGCCGGGGATGCCGCCGCACGCCGAAAGACCGACGAGAGCAAACAAAACGGCGCCGAGCGCCGATAGAGACCTAAGAGGCTTTGACACGACGCGGGCACTCTAGCGGAAAGCCGATGTGTTGTCCTTAAGCAGCGGCTAACGACTTCCTAAGCGGCCTCCCGCACCACCGCCAACAGCGCGTCCGCCGCCCTCACGACGCTGGGGAACCGCTCGTTCCCGTCGTTTGGCACACGCACCGATACCTGCGAACGGCCCGACTCATACAGCGCGCCAGGGAGCTCTTCGCGCAGACGCTTCGCGCGGACGGAGTCCAGCTCGATCGGCGCCACCGCCAGGCGATCGCCGCGGAAGCTGACCGTGCGTGCCCCCGCCTGGCCGAACTTGATGCGCGCGCGCTGCAGCGCCAGCAGGTTCTCCACGGGCGCCGGCACCGGGCCGAAGCGGTCCTCGAGCTCCTCGCGCAGCTGCTCCACGTCCGCCACCTCATGCGCTGCCGCCACGCGACGGTGCACCTCGATCTTCGCCTGCTCGTAAGGTATGTAGTCGGCCGGTACGTACGCGTCGACGTTCACATCCAGGCGCACCGGCTCCGCCGGCACGAACTCCTCCTCGCCCTCCTGCTGCGCCTCCGCCGCGCGCACCGCCTCGTCGAGCATCTGCATGTACAGCTCGAAGCCCAGCGCAGCCACGTGGCCCGACTGCTCGTCGCCCAGCAGGTTGCCGGCGCCGCGGATCTCCAGGTCGCGCATCGCGATCTTGAAGCCCGCGCCCAGCTCCGTGTAGTCCGACAAGGCCGACAGGCGCTGCGCCGCCTCCGGCGTGAGCGCGGCGGCGGAGTCATACAGCAGGTACGCGTATGCGCGCTCGCGGCTGCGGCCCACGCGCCCGCGGATCTGGTAGAGCTGCGCCAGGCCGAAGCTGTCCGCATGCTCGACGATCAGCGTGTTCGCCTGCGGGATGTCGATGCCCGACTCGATGATCGACGTGCACACCAGCACGTCCGCGCCGCCGCGCAGGTAGTCGATCATCGCCTCCTCCAGCTCGCCGTCGGCCATCTGCCCGTGCGCCACCGCGAAGCGCACGCCCGGGCACAGTGCGCGCAGGCGCTCCGCCGTCTCCTCGATCGAGTCCACGCGGTTGTGCAAGAAGAACGCCTGGCCGCCGCGCGCGTGCTCGCGCTCGATCGCGCGCTTGACCAGCTCCTCCTCGTACTCGCCGACATACGTGCGCACCGGCCGTCGGCCCTCCGGCGGCGTCTCGATCACAGAGATGTCGCGCAGCCCTGCCAGCGACATCTGCAGCGTGCGCGGGATCGGCGTGGCGGACATCGAGATCACGTCCACCCGCAGCTTCAGCTGACGCAGCAGCTCCTTCTGCTTGACGCCGAAGCGCTGCTCCTCGTCGATGATCAGCAGGCCGAGGTCTTTGGCGCGAACGTCACGCGAGAGCACCCTGTGGGTGCCGATCAGGATGTCCGCGCGTCCGTCCGAGAAGTCCTTGATCGCCGCTTTCTGCTCGGCCGCCGTTCGGAAGCGAGAGGCGTGCTGGAGCGTGAACGGGTAGTCCGCCAGGCGCTCCGCGAACGTGCCGTAGTGCTGCTGGGCGAGGATCGTGGTCGGCACCAGCATCAACACCTGCTTGCCATCCGCCGCGCACTTGAACGCAGCACGCAGCGCCACCTCCGTCTTGCCGTAGCCCACGTCGCCGCAGATCAAGCGGTCCATCGGGCGCGGCGCCTCCATGTCCGCCTTCACCAGCTCGATCGCCTCGCGCTGGTCCGGCGTCTCCGTGAACGGGAAACGCTCCTCGAACTCGCGCTGCCAGTCGGAGTCCGCGCCGAACGCGTGGCCGCTGCGGCGGCGGCGCTCCGCGTAAAGGTTCAGCAGCTCGCCCGCGAGCTCCTGTGCCGCGCGCCGCGCGCGCGCCTTCATCGTCTCCCAGCGTGTGCCGCCCAGCTTGCTCAGCGGCGGATGATCGCGTGGGTGGGCTCCCGAACCGACGTAGCGCGAGATCTTCGCCAGCTGGTCGGTGGGCACGAACACGCGATCGTCGCCCTGGTATTCCAGGTACAGGTAGTCGCGCGTCACCTCAGCCACCGTGCGCGTCTCAAAGCCCGCAAAGCGCGCAACCCCGTGGTCCTCGTGCACCACGATGTCGCCCGTGCGCAGTTCCATGAACGAGCGCAGCACGCCCCGGCGCGTCCCCGTGACACCGCCGCCCGTGCGCGCGCCATCGGGCGCGCGTTCGGCCCTGCGACGGCGCAGCAGCCTGTGCTCCGGGAACACCGCCAGCTTCAGCCCCGGCGCCACGAAGCCCTCGCGCAGCGACGCCGCGGCAAAACGCAGCGCGGGCTCCAGCACCTGGTGGCCCACGCCGGACGCTCCAGCCGTGGACTCGCCTTGAAGCCACGCTGCTTTCAGGCGGCCCAGGTTGTATGCCGCGCGCTCGCCCTCTCCCCGTCGTGGAAACGCAACGACCGTCCTGTAGCCCGAGCGCACCAGCTTCTCCAGCTCCGGCTCAGCTTCGGCCAGCGAGCGCGCAGCCGTGTCAGCGGCCTGCGCGCGCAGCTCTATCTTTTGTCCGCTGGAGTGGGAGGACAGCCAGATGCGCGCGCGCTCCTCGAGCGTCTCACGGATGGTCTGCGGGCTCACGTAGAGATGGTGCGCGTCCTCGTCGCCGAACGCTGCACAGACATCGCTCCAGTGATCGGCCAGCACCGGATCCAGGTCCTCCTCCGCCGCCACCACCAGCTGCGTGTGCTCCCCCACCAGGTCCAGCAGGGCTCCAAAGCGCTCCACCGGCAACAGCTCCGCGATATCCGGGCGCTCGAACGCCTCAACGTCATCCCCGCCCCCGACCCTACGGGACGGCAGGCGCTCCACGGCGATCTCAGCCAGCTCGCGGTGCTCGATCGCGAGCTCCGCCGCCGGTGCGATCTCCACCTGCTGAACCTCACCCAGCGAGCGCTGTGTGAACGTGGAGAACCAGCGCAGCGACTCGATCTCCACGTCGAACATGTCAACGCGCACCGCCCGCTCCTCCGTCGCCGGGAACACGTCAAGCAGGCCCCCGCGCAGCGCGAACTGACCGCGCTCCTCGACCTGATCGGTGCGCTCGTAGCC
>JBOGXX010000235.1:0-7596 GCA_050696475.1 Solirubrobacteraceae bacterium
GATCGGCGGCGAGGTTTTGATGAAGCTGGCGCCAGTCGATCCACCGGCGCAGGTTGCGCTCCAGCGGCGACGGGTCCAGCAGGCTCGCCAGGCGTACGTGCGGCAGCGAGAGCACCTCACCGGCATAGCGCATCAGCTTTATCGGCAAATTTGCGAGGATCGGACGGATGACCGCGCCACGATCCACTTCACGCCAGCGCTCGAGCTCCTGAGACACAGCCGCGGCGACGGGTAGATGACTGGTGGCAGCCATGCCGGTCGCGTTGATCGCTCCAACGCTCGTGCCGACAAGGACACTGGGCCGCTCGCCACGCTCCTCGAGCACCGGTAACAGAACCGACAGCACGCCCAGCTCATACGCCCCCCGCGCTCCGCCGCCGGCCAGCACCAGCCCTACGCGCCCACGATCGGTCGTGGCGGGGGCGCGGGTTGAGCTACTCATCGGAGCCCATCATTCTACGGGCCACCAACACACGCCCGCTCGCCGGCCAGCCCCTGATCAGGCGAAGGCCGCCTGCACGGCGCTCCCGCGGGATGCCAGGGCCTTCAACGCGATCTCGCACCGCGCACGCGCCCAGGCCTTCAACCAAGCACGCGCTCTCGCCCGTGGGGGATCACCGGCGCGGCGCGATGAGCCTTGACGACGCGCAGACTCGCGTGTCGCATGAGGCGCACGCGGCAACTTGCTATTTCTTCGCCCTTTTGACCGGCGCCAGCGAATTGCCGGCTGCGATTTCCGCACAGTCGGGCGCTTCGCCGGCCTGACGGCGCCGCAGGGCGCGGTGCCGTGGCTCACCGAAACCGCCGCCTGGCCTCGACGAGCAGGCTGGCGCGCCAATTCAGCCGGCACCCGGCGCGGTTGCGCGCGGACGATCCCATGCTCCTCGTGACCATCATCCATCCCTTGCACTCGTCGTGATTGCGGACGCGCCGATCCCGTCGCCGACCACGCTTGCGTACACACGTCGCCGGCTTCGTACCCGCTACCGTGAGAGCGCAAACCTGGCCGCGCTCGGCCGAGTCACGTGTTGGGAACCGCGAGCGGGATCTCGCCGGTCGGCTCGTGTTTGACGAGGATCGCGCCTTCCCCGTCCATGTATGCCTGCTCGCCGTGCTGGCCAATGTCCATCCCCAGCGCCTCGTCGCGATCGCTCGCGCGCAGCGGCATGAAGATCCCGACCAGCTTGAGGATCACGACCGTCCCGACGAATGCGTAGGCTGGACCTGCCAGCGCTGCGAGGGCCTGCCACTCGAGTTGGGCCGTGTGGCCGAAGAGCACGCCATTTGCGGTGCCGTTCCATGAGAGCTGGGCGAAGAAGCCGATGAACAGTATGCCGGTGATGCCCGCGACCCCGTGAGCGCCGAGCACGTCCAGCGACTCATCGAGCCGAGTGCGGGGACGCCAGAGGATCAGCCCGTAGCTGGGCAGCGCTGCCAGGGCGCCGAGCAGCATCGCTGAGATCGGACTGATGTAGCCAGCCGCCGGGGTGATGCCCACGCAGCCGACGATTATCGCCGTCGCCGCGCCCAGCGCAGTGACCTGCCTGTTGCGCAACAGGTCGAGGACGAACCACACGACGAGCGTGCATGCCGGCGCCAGCAGCGTGTTCGTGAACGCGAGCACGCTGCTGTGGCCCGTGGAGTAGCCGCTGCCGCCGTTGAAGCCGAACCAGCCGAACCACAGCAGACCGCTGCCGAGCAGCACGTAGACCGTGTTGTGAGGCAGTAGCGCCTGGCGACCGTAGTCCTTGCGTGCGCCGAGAACTGTCGCGGCCGCGAATGCCGAGAACCCAGAGCCCATCTCGACCGGCACGCCACCGGCGAAATCGAGCGTCCCATGTTGCTGCAGCCAACCGCCGCCCCAGACCCAGTGAGCGAGCACCGGGTAGATGAGCACCGACCAGAGCACCATGAAGACGAGGAACGAGCCGAACCTCATTCGCTCCACGATCGCGCCCGAGACGAGCGCGGCAGTGATGATGCAAAAGCCGGCCTCAAAGGCCATGAACAGCAACTGCGGGATGGCGGTACCCGCGCGTGGCTCAAACGCAACGCCACGCAACAGCGCGTGATTGAGGCCTCCGATGAACCAGTTGCCCTTGGAGAAGGCCAGCGAGTACCCGATGAGCGCCCAGGAGACCGTTACCACGCCGAGCGCGGCGATGCTCATCATGAAGGTGTTGAGCGCGTTCTTCGAGCGCACCAGGCCCGCGTAGAAGAGTCCCAGCGCCGGCGTCATCATCAGCACCAGTGCGGTGGCGATGAGCATCCACGCGGTATCGCCTGCGCTGATCTGAGCGGCCAGCGCCACCGGCGCGCCCATCACTCGCCCACCGGCGTCACGGCGGCGCCGTCGCTCTCGCCGGTGCGGATGCGAATCGCGTGCTCGAGCGCCAGGACGAAGATCTTGCCATCGCCGACCTCGCCCGTGGCTGCGCCCTGACACAACGCGTCGATCGTCGGCTGGACGAACGCCTCGGACACCGCAATCTCAAAGCGCACCTTCTCCGCCAGCTCCATCTTCACAGCCGTGCCCCGATACGTCTCCACGCGCTCGAGCTCGCCACCGTGACCTTGAACGCGGCTGATCGAGAACCCCTTGACCTGTGCGCGATAGAGGGCCTCGAGAACGTCGTTGGTCCTCTCCGGGCGCACAATCGCGACCACCAGCTTCATCCTCGGCGTTCCCTCCCGCTGACTCTCAGGCACCGGCCGCTCCTTCCAGAGCCCGCTTGATCCCAACGCCCCGTCGGACGTGCGCCACCGTATCACGGCCAACCGCGCGTCCGAGCTGGGTTGCGGGGCGGGCGTCAGGAAGCCGGTAACGCGACGGCACAGAATCTGCACCGCGTGGCAGCGAGCGGCAGTTCGGAGCTCAGGCACTCGGGACAGGACTTGGTGGGTCCCGGCTCACCGAAGACGCTGTTGCCGCGACGTGCCTGGTAGGCGCGATATGGCACGACGATCGCCAGGTAGATGACCGCCATGAAGACGATGAAGTAGATGATCGCGGAGATGAACGCTCCGAAGTTGATGAGCTGCCCGTTCACGTGCACGCCGAGACCGGTCGTGCCGCCGCCGCCGGCCGCGTTGACCAGCGGCGTGATCACGTTGTCGGTGAACGCTTTGATCAAGGTGCTGAACGCGAGCGCAACGACCAGCCCGACCGCGATCACGATCAGCTCTCCCTGCATGAGAAAGTTCCTGAAGCCTTTGATCATCTGGAGATCCCCCCTGTCCTCTGTAGGACGACGATTTATCGATGAGACGATTCTGCACTCGTCGACGCCGGTAATGCATTGCGAGGCACGCGAGGGAACCACCGCGATCGAAAAACTGTGAGTCCGGGCGACGCCACAGCTGTCGGCCGGCAACGCACCTCGAGGCGGGAGCGTAGCGTACGCGAGCCTTCGCAGAGCTCGAGGAGCGTCACACGCACGGCAGGATCATGCTGATTCGCTGAGCGCCGTCGAGCCCTAAGATCAGAAGCATGGAGGCGACGGTCGGCCGATTCGCGCCTGGCGAGGTGGCGAGCCTGGGCGTGCGCGTGGCGGCGAGCGTGGCGGCGGCGGTCAAGGCGCCGGCGGAGGTCCTGCGCGAGATCCTCGTTGCGCTCGTGGCGGACGGGCACGTGCTGATCGAGGATCCCCCCGGTGTCGGCAAGACGGCTCTTGCCCGCGCGCTCGCGCGCTCGATCGATGCGCGCTACTCGCGGATTCAGTGCACCTCGGACCTGCTGCCCTCAGACGCGGTCGGCACGAACGTCTTCAATCAGCGCGACGCGTGCTTCGAGTTTCGGCCCGGGCCCGTTTTCGCCCACGTGGTGCTCGTCGATGAGATCAACCGCGCCTCACCGAAGACGCAGTCGGGGCTGCTCGAGTCCATGCAGGAGGGACAGGTGACGATCGACGGCGACAGCCACCCGCTCGAGCGTCCGTTCATGGTCCTGGCGACCCAGAACCCGATCGAATACGAGGGCACCTACCCACTGCCCGAGGCCCAGCTGGACCGCTTCATGGTGAGGGTCTCGCTCGGCTATCCCTCAGCCGGGCAGGAGGCGGAGATGCTCTCCACGCACGCGGGCGGCGACCGCGTGCTCGACGTGGCTCCGGTCACTTCCGTGGCGGAGATCCTGAGGGCCCAGCGGGCAGCGGTCGAGGTTCACGCGAGCGCGCCGCTGCGCGAGTACATCGTCGCTGTGCTCACGCACATGCGTCACGACCCGCGCGTGCAGCTCGGCCCGAGCCCCCGAGCCGGGCTGATGCTGCTGAAGGCCGCCAAGGCGAGCGCTGCCCTCGCCGGTCGCGAGCACGCGCTACCGGACGACGTCATCGAGCTCGCGCCGTCGGTGCTCGCCCACCGACTGATGCTCGCTCCGACCACGTTCGGCGTGAAGCGCCCTGAGGTTGTGCACGACGCGCTTGCGGCGGTGCCGGCGCTGTGAGCAGGACGCGCCGCCTGGCCGCCAGCGGCGCGCTGCTGTGCGCCCTCGCGGCGCTGTTTGCGGTTCGCGCGCTCTATGTACCTGGCCTGGCGGCGCTGCTCGTCGCAGCGGTGGCCCCCGTCTGGGTGCTGCTCGCCGCGAAGCGCGCGCGGGTGAGCCTGCATGCGGATGTGAGCACCGCGCAGGAGGGAGAGAAGGTCCGCGTCACGATCGCCGTGCGCCGCGGCCTGATTCCGTTCCCGGCTGCCGCGCTGACTCCCTGGCCGGGCGCCGCGGAGCAGGCGCCGCCGTCGCGGCGAGAGCGAGAGCTCGTCGTCGCGGCCGTCGCCTCGCGTCGCGGCCGCCAGAGCATCGGACCGGCGCGCCTGCAGCTCTTCGATCCACTGGAGATGTGCTCCCGCGAGCTGCGTTCGAGCGCACACGAGCTGCTCGTGCTGCCGCGGGTCTATCCGCTGGGGAGCGCAGCGCTCGCACGCCTCGACGAGCGCGCGCCCTCGCCGCTCGACGCCGCGCTGGAGATCGACTCGCTGCGCCCCTACCGCGCGGGTGGCTCGGCGGCGCGCATCCACTGGCCGACGGTGGCGCGCAGCGGCGAGTTGATGGAGCGCGGCTTCACCGCCGAGACGGACGCGCGCGTGCTTGTGGTGCTCGACGCTCGCGCGCCCGAATCGGAAGAGGCCCTCGACCAGGCGTTACGGGTCACGGCGTCGCTCTGCGTGCACCTCGCCCGTCGTGGCGGCTGCCTGCTCTCGCTGCCCGGCGACCCGCGCCCTTCGCCGATCGAGCCAGACCTTCGCGCCTGGCCCGCGCTGCACGCGCGGCTCGCGCTCGTTCGCCCCGGCACGGGTGCAATGCGCCGACGGCTCCGCAGTAACGCCCCCACGCTGCTGTATGTGACCGCGTCCGACGATGCGCCTGCCCCCGACGGGCCCTGCTACCGGCTGGGCCCGCGGCCGCTGACGGGCCTCGACGTGGCGTTCACAGTCGCCGGCTTCGCCGGCCAGGTGATCGACCGAGCTCCAGCGAGGGCGGCGTGAGCGCAACCGCTGCGCTGCCAGGACGAGTGGCTCGGGTGCGCCGGCCCGGGCGCCTCGCGCCGCATGCGCGGTGGCCCGCGACGAGGGAGATGCTCGCCTTCTGCGCCCTGGCCCTGGTCGCCGGCGTGCGCTTCGCGACGCTGCTCGCCCACCCGCCGCTGTTGCGGATCGCCGGCATCGTCGCCGGTGCCGGCGCGGGCGAGCTCGCGCTCTCGCTGACGGCCTCGCTGCCACGCCGATGCGGTCTCGGCACGACCGCACGAACGCTGATCGCGGCGTTGAGCGCCTATCTGGCACTGCGTGCGTCGGGAGCGCCCTCACACCTGTTGTGGCCGTGGCGCTGGGGTGCGCTCGCGGGCGAGCTCAGACGCGGGGCCGATGCCCTGAACGGCTTGTGGCCCTATCGCGGAAACGTGCTCCAGGCGAGGATGACGATCACGTTCGTGCCGGCCGGCGCGATCGCGGCCGCCGCGGTCCTCGCCTTCTGGCCGGGCTCTCGCCGGGCACGGGCGCGACGGGCGATCGCGCTCTGCCTGCTGCTCGTCCTCTACGTGGCCGCCGCCGCGAACGAGCCGCAGGTCGGCTGGCGGGTCCAGGGAACCTTGCTGCTCGCGCTGCTGTGCGCGTGGGTGTGGGCGTGGCGAGGACGGGTGCACGATCGCGGGCGGGCGGCGTCCTGGCTGCTGGCCGTCCTCGTGCTCGCGCTGATCGGCGCGGGCGCCGTGGCGTCAAGGACGCCACTGCTTGACTACCGCGACTGGAACCCGTTCGGGCGGGCCTACGCCCCCACGAGCTTCAACTGGAATCAGGCATACGGGCCGCTGCCGTGGTCGAGCTCCACCGAGCCCATGGTCTCGGTCGTCTCCCGCGCGCCGCACCTCTGGCGGGCGACGACGCTCGCTCGCTTCGACGGGGTCGGCTTCGTGCGCTCGGGCGCGCAGCCCCGCGGTATCTCCAGCCTGGAAGGCGCAGCGCTTCATCCCCGGTGGGTGACGCAGGCGACGTTCACGGTCCGAGGCCTCAGCAGCGGCCAGCTGCTCAGTCCCGGCGAGATCATCGGCGCGAGCGTCCGCGACGCACGCGCACCGAACGTCGGGGCGATCGCGACGGACGGAACCCTCAACGCCTCCGCGGCGAGCGCCAGCGGCGAGCGCTACACCGTCACCGCCTACGCACCGGAGCCGAGCGTCGCCGAGATGCGCCGCGCGCCAAGCGCCTTCCCGGTGAGCGACGCACCCTACACCGAGCTCGAAATACCCGTCAAAGGGTCCGTGAGCGCAGTCTCCGCCGGCGAGCCAAACGGCGCGGCGCGTATCGAGGCTTCCCCGTATGCGCCCGTCTATGCGCTGGCGCGCAGCCTCGCGGCCGGCTCGAGCAGCACCTACGAGGTGGTCGCGCGCACCGAGGCGTTCCTCTCCCACGGCTTCACCTACGACCAGCGGCCGCGCCGCCACTCCTACCCGCTCATCGCCTTCCTGTTCGACGAACGCAGCGGCTACTGCCAGCAGTTCTCCGGTGCGATGGCGCTGATGCTGCGCATGGACGACATCCCCGCACGCGTCGCCGCAGGCTTCCTGCCTGGGTCCCCGGAATCGTCCAAGGGGCACTACGACGTCACCGCGGTGGACGCCCACGAGTGGGTCGAAGTGTTCTTCACCGAAATCGGCTGGGTGCCGTTCAACCCGACGCCCGCGACTGGGCCGGCAGGATCCTCGAGCTCCTCGCTACTCTCGCTCGAAGCTAGCGCCACGCTGTTGCGCCACCGCTCCAGGCCCTCACGCGCACGCGCGCCGCGGAGCGCGCACGCGGCCGATGCCGCAACGAGCTCACCCGGGCGGGGCGGAGCGCCGCTGGCGCTCACCATCGCGGCAGCGGCGCTCATGCTGGCGCTCGCCGCGGCGCTCCTGACCGGGGCCTGGCGGGTAAAGCGCAGTCTCGCGGGAGATGCGCAGGGGGCGATACACGAGCTCTCGGCCGCGCTGGCGCTCGTCGGGCGACGACCTGCGAATGGGGTCACGCTCACCCAGCTCGAGCGCGATCTGCGCCGCTCCTACGGCCCCGCGGCAGGCCGCTACGTGCGACTGCTGCGCGAGCGCCGCTACGCCTCCCCAGGAG
>JBOGXX010000236.1:0-1589 GCA_050696475.1 Solirubrobacteraceae bacterium
GCGCTGTGCTCAGCAGAGCGACGCGTGTTGGCGGCCGTCGAGCGCTTGGCGGCTTCCTTGGGCTTCTTCGGGCGAAGAAAGGCCGCGGAGAGCAATCGGGCGTCGTCCTCGCGACTCTTGTGGTGGAGATAGCGCATCGTTGTCTTGATGTCGGCGTGGCCCATCCACGCCTGGACCTGAACGATGCTCGCGACGTTGATCGCCAGTGAGCCGAAGGTGTGGCGCAGGTCGTGAAAACGCAGCATGCGCAGGCCGGCGGCCTCGAGCGTTGCGCGGTAGCGCCGGCGCAGAGCAGACCCGTCGACGTGGGTGCCCTCGCGGCTGACGAACACGAGCTCGCCCTTCGCCGTCTGCGTACGGCGGGTCATCAGGTCGCTCAGCGCGTGGGCGATCTCCTCGACCATCGGCACGGTGCGTGATTTGCGCGACTTCGGCTTGCCTACACGGTTGGCGCTGTAGCCCTCGAAGACACGGATCGAGGACTGCTCGAAGTCGACGTCTTCCCAGCGCAGCGCGAGCAGCTCGCCGCGGCGCAGGCCGCTGAGGGCGGCGGTCAGGTAGATCGCTGCGTCCTGGCTGTCCTCCGCGGCTCGCAGGGCGCGCTCGGTGTCGCTGACGGCCGGGCGCCTGGGGTCGCGGTGGGCGCCCCTGGCGGCGGTGGCCACAAGCGTGTGGATCTCCTCGGGGGAATAGAAGTCAAAGCGCGCCGCATCATAGGACTCGCGCAGCCGCTTGACCTTCGCGACAGGGTTTGAGATCAGGCCGTGATAGTCGACGGCGTGCTGGAAGATCGCGTGGAGCTGGGTGACGATCTTGTTGACCGTATGCCGGGCGCGCTCGCCGTCCTTCGCCAGGGCGTCGCGCCAGCGCTCGATCTCTTCGGCGCCGATCATCTCGATGCGCGACGCGCCGAACTCGGGAAGCAGGTGCGCGTCGAGCACCGAGCGGTAATCGACCTGCGTGCTGGCCGACCAGTCACGCTGCAAGCGCCCGCGCTGGAACCACTCCTCCGCCACGTCGGCGAACGTCAGGCCGGTGCGCTCCTGGCGCAGCTGCCCGCGGCGCGCGTCGACGAGGATCGCGTCGAGCAGCGCCTGCGCGTCGCGCTCGCGCAGAAAGCCGGCAGGCGGCGTGCCCTTGCCGGTCCATGCGGTGCCCAGGCGCTTCTCGTGCTGGCCGTGCTGATCTCGCCACTTGGCACACCACGTCTTGCGGCGCTTGCCCTCGTACAGCCAGACGTGGCCGCTGATCGCGGCGTAGGGATCAAGGATCGCTGCTGGCATGAGGTTCCTTCCGACGGTTTGGATCGTCTCCCCGGCCTGAAACGCCGGGGGATTAGAGAACCGTAGCGTGCGCCCCGGACAGAAATTTCCTCCCGAACTTCCTCCCCAAACAGCCTCGCTCAACCCGATCTGCTGGATCGAAATGGCTTGTATACAGGGCAATTGCGGCCTACGGGGACCTATGACATCCAGCTCATAACCCGAAAGTCGGGTTTCACCGGCGCAGTTTGCGTGATGCTCGGCCGCTCGGGCCGAGGTACCGATTACACGCGCCGCTTGTGGGGGCGACGGCTGGGCCGACTCCGT
>JBOGXX010000237.1:0-16298 GCA_050696475.1 Solirubrobacteraceae bacterium
GTCGCGCTCGAGGAGCACGAGCTGTTTCCGCTGATCGAAGCAGCCGTCCCCGAACCAGACCTTCGAGCACTCGGAGATCGCATCCGCAGCCATGAGGCTGAAGCGAACGTCGATGTCAACTGACGCAGGCGGCGTGCGGCTCGCTCGAGCAGATCGCGGGCACAGGGCGCTGGAGCCCTTCGGGGGCTAGCGCGCGAGATCAGCTGAGCTCGGCGAGCGGGAAGCATCATCGCAGCGGCCGGCGAGCAGCCGCTCAGCGCACTCCAGCTCGGCGGGCGAGTTGACGTTCAGGCAGATCCTCTCGGGATCGCCGAACCGCGCAAGCTCTCGCACGCCTACCACGCGCGCGCCGAGCATAACCACCGTCTCGCTCAGTGGCGCCTGCCGGCTGAGCGGCTCGGCCAGCACCTCCAGGAGCGTGGCCTCATAGCGGCCGAGCAATGGGTGCAGGCGATCGCCGCTGCCCGTGATGGCCAGGGGCGCATCCAGTGCTCCCAGCCAGGCCAGCAGCGCGGGCTCGACGAATGGCATGTCGCATGCGCAGACGACCAGTGGGCGACCGTCGCATTCGCGCAGCGCGGCCAGGATGCCGCAGAGGGGGTGAGACGGCTGGGCGGGCTCATGCAGGACGGGGCAGCCGAGGTCGGCCAGAGCCGAGTCGGGCTTTGCCACGACCAGCGGCTCCAGGCCCGCGGCCCGCATGGCCTCCACGGGGTAGGAGGCCAAGGGGCGCTCGCCGAGCAGGACGCTCGCCTTCCCGCCCTGGAGGCGCCTGCCCTCACCACCGGCGAGGATCACGCCGATCGGGGAGGGGGATCCGGGTCGCGTAGCGCTCACACACCCATCATCTACGATCGCCGTCGGTGAGCGGCATGCCAGTGAGCCGATGCTCGTTCCGGCCACTCAGCGCGATAGACGTTAGCGTGCATACGTGGGTTGCCCCCCTGTCTTGCCGTACGCGCCAGTGGTCCGCAGGCGGACATGCTCGTTTGCGGGGCTGCCCCGGTGGGCAGTCCTGATCGCATCGTCGCATCCCAGACGCCCCGCACGGAGCCCCGGTGAACGAACCTCACGAGACGATTGATTCCCTCGGGGTGGCCGCCTACACCATCCCGACCGACGCCCCCGAGGGCGACGGCACTCTACAGTGGGACTCGACCACGATCGTCGTCGTCCACGCCCAGGCGGGGCAGACCGTCGGCTTGGGCTACACCTATGCGGATGTTTCCACCGCAAAGCTGATCGAGTCAATGCTCGCTGGCGTCGTGGAAGGCATGAGCGCAGCGAGCCCGCGTCGCGCCTGGCGCGCGATGGTCCACGCGGTTCGCAACCTCGGCCGGCCCGGGATCGCCTCGATGGCGATCTCGGCGGTCGACGTCGCGATCTGGGATCTGCATGCGCGGCTGCTGGAGGCACCGCTATGCACAGTGCTCGGTGCCGTCCACGAATGCGTGCCCGTATACGGGTCCGGTGGTTTCACGACCTACACAAATGACGCGTTGCAGCAGCAGCTCTCGGGATGGGTCCAGAAGGGCGTTCCGCGCGTGAAGATGAAGGTCGGCGCAGAGCCTTCGTCCGATCCGGAGCGCGTGCGTCTCGCGCGCGAGGCGATCGGCCCTGAGAGCGAGCTGATGGTCGACGCCAACGGCGCCTACACCCGCAAGCAGGCCCTCGCCCTCGCGAATGAGTTCCATGAGCGCGGCGCCGTGAGCTGGTTTGAGGAGCCCGTGAGCTCCGATGACCTCGACGGCCTGCGACTGATCTGCGGTCGCGCTCCCGCCGGGATGGCGATCGCCGCGGGCGAGTACGGCTATGACGCCGTGTACTTCCAGAGGATGCTCGACGCGAACTCCGTCGACGTGCTGCAAGCCGACATAACGCGGTGCGGTGGCGTGACCGAGCTGCTGCGGGTGGGCGCCATGTGTCACGCGCGCAACGTCCCCTTCTCCTGTCACTGCGGACCGGCGATCCATGTTCACGCCGCGAGCGCGATCGAGAATCTCAGGCATCTCGAGTACTTCCACGATCACACCCGGATCGAGCAGCTGCTCTTCGACGGCTTGCCCGTCCTGCGCGACGGCGCGTTGTGGCCGCATCTCGACCGTCCTGGGATGGGGCTCGAGCTCAAGCGCCAGGACGCCGAGGTCTACGCCGTATAGCTGCAGTGCCCGTTTGCGCGCCGCGGGCTTACCGCGAAGGAAACCACAAGCAAGGAGACCGAAGGATGCAACTTGGAATGGTGGGACTGGGAAGGATGGGATCAAACCTGGTGCGACGGCTGCTGCCGGCGGGCCACGAATGCGTCGTCTTTGACGTAAGCCCCGACACAGTGAAGGAGCTCGCCGGCGAGGGCGCCACCGGCGCCGGTTCACTGAAGGAGCTCGTGGCTGCGCTGGAACGGCCGCGGGCGGTGTGGGTGATGGTACCCGCCGGAGAGATCACCGAGCAGACTGTCAGCGAACTCGCTGGGCTGCTGGAGGCCGGCGACACGATCATCGATGGCGGGAACTCCTACTACCGCGATGACATCCGTCGCGCCACGCAGCTGGCGAAGAAGCAGCTGCACTACCTCGACTGCGGTACCAGCGGCGGTGTGTGGGGGCTGGAGCGAGGCTACTGTCTGATGATCGGCGGCGAGGCGGAGGTGGTGGAGCGCCTGCAGCCGCTGTTTGCCGCGATAGCACCTGGCGTGGGCGCGGCGGCCCGCACACCGGGGCGCAGCGGCGAGCCCGCACGCGCCGAGCAGGGTTATCTACACTGCGGGCCGAACGGCGCCGGGCATTTCGTGAAGATGGTCCACAACGGAATCGAGTACGGCGTGATGGCCGCCTATGCTGAGGGGCTGAATGTCCTGCGGCACGCCAACGTCGGCAACGCCAGCCGCGACTCCGACGCCGAGACCGCACCGCTCGAGCACCCTGAGTACTACCGCTACGACCTCAATCTGACCGACGTGACAGAGGTCTGGCGGCGTGGCAGCGTGATTGCTTCGTGGCTACTCGACCTCACGGCCTCGGCGCTGCACGAGTCCCCGGAGCTCGAGGACTTCTCCGGTCGGGTATCCGATTCGGGAGAGGGCCGCTGGACGGCGATCGCCGCCGTCGAGGAGGGGGTGCCCGCGCCCGTGCTCTTGACCGCGTTGTCCTCCCGATTCGCCTCTCAGGGGCTTGATCATTTCGCCAACCAGGCACTTTCGGCGATGCGCAGACAGTTCGGTGGCCACGCTGAGAAAGCCACGACGTGACGAACAGCCCGGAGGTTCGATATGCCTGACCGCATCGCAATTCTGTTCGACATCGATGGCACCCTGATCATCACCGGCGGCGCTGGCGCCACCTCGTGGCGGCTTGCGTTCGATGAGCTGTATGACATCCCTGCGGACATCGGCGAGTTCACCGACAACGGCATGACCGACCCCGACGTGGGGCGCAAGACGTTCGAGGCGGTGATTCATCGCCCGCCGGAGCGCAAGGAGTTCACACGGCTGCTCGAGCGCCGGCTTCACTACCTGCACCAGACGGTGGCGGAGTCAGAGCACTATCAAGTGCTCGCTGGTGTGGAGGAGCTGCTGCCAAAGCTGATCGAGGACGGCTATCTGCTCGGGCTGGTGACGGGCAACCTCGAGGCCGCCGCGCACATCAAGCTTCACCGCGCGCAGCTGAACCGCTTCTTCTCATTCGGCGGCTACGGCTCAGACTCCACCGACCGCGGTGAGCTCACAAAGATCGCGCTGAAGCGCGCGAGCATGGTCTATGGCGAGACGGTTACTCCCGAGCACGCGGTCGTGGTGGGGGACACGCCCCACGACATCGAGGGTGCTCACGCGGCAGGGGTGAAGTGCGTCGGCGTTGGCAGTCACCACTTCGACGTCGATCAGCTGCGCGAATCCGGCGCCGATTGGACGCTCGCCTCGCTTGCGGACGGGCTACCCATATGACCGCGACCGTCGTTGATCATCCCAACCCGCTCCCCGTCGATCCCGTCAGATCCTCAAAACGCCTCGGGGGAGACCAACTGCGCCTGCGTCGAGTGGTGGGTAGATGATTGCCACCCGATCGCGATCCACACCGGCGAGACGCTCGCCCTCGCCCGGGGTCGACGTGGCCTGGGAATGAGCTGTTCCCGCTTGCCGGACGCCTTCCAGATCGCGGCGACGTCGTCAGCGTCTCAACCACGCACGAGCTCATGTTTGTGGTCAGGATCGGGCGACTGCTGTGCCGGCGGGGGTGCGATCCAGGTGCCGATCCGCCTGTCACCCGGGCAGCCAGCGAGGAGGCTAGCCAGCTCACTGCAACGACCAGCGTCATAGGCGGCGGAATGTCGCTTCATCGGAAGTTCGTGTGATGACCACAGAGAACCCCCAGGACGGGAGCGGCCGAGCCCCGACGGATCGCGAGATCCAGCGAAAGTTCTCACAGGAGGCGCTCGGGCTGGAGCAGGGCATCCACCCTCGGATGCGCCTGAGCCAGGTTCACTTGCGGATCGGGCGCCGCTTCATCTCGGTGTGGTGGCTGCTGCCGGGCTTCGTGCTGTTCTGCGCGGCCATGGTGGCGGCGTGCAAGCTGTTCATCGCGACCGGCGCCGGGCGCTCGTTCATCCACGCGGACCCGTGCGTACAGACGACGCCGCGCTTCAAGCCCGGCGTCGACACCTGGGAAATCATCACCCACACGGCCAACTTCTTCTTCATGGTGATGATCGTCCGCGCCGGCTGGCAGATCCTGGCCGATCACCCCCGCCTGTACCTGAAGCTGCACTGCACCCCTGATCGGGAGTGGCTGCGCTTCCGCGGGCCGGTCCCAAAGACCCGGACATGGACGGCTAAGGACGACGCGATCATGCTTAGCCCATTGTTCGGGATGCCCGGCGGCCGCCACACGATCGGCATCGCGCGCCACTGGCATTTCATCTTCGACATCCTGTTCGTGCTCAACGGAATCGCGTTCATCGCGCTGACGTTCGCCACCCAGCAATATCTCAAGCTGGTACCCACGCAGTGGTCGATACTTCCTGCCGCCGGGTCGTGCATCGTGCAGTACGGCGCGCTTCATCTGCCCGCCGAGCCGGGCGGCTACTTCCGCTTCGATGCGTTGCAGCAGCTCAGCTACTTCGCGGTTGTGTTCATTGCCGCACCACTGGCGGTCTTCACCGGATTAGCGATGTCCCCGGCACTGGACAACCGCTTCGGCGGGTATCAGAGGCTCTTCGGCAACCGCCAGATCGCGCGCTCGCTGCACTTCCTGGTGATGGTCGTGTTCGTCGTCTTCTACGCCGTGCACATGATCATGGTCGCCTCCACCGGGTTCGCCAAGAACCTCAACGCGATCACACTCGGAGTCGATCAACACAACCTCGACGGAGTCGCGCTGTTTCTGCTGACGCTCGCTGTCACGGTTGCATTCAACGTTTGGGCGATCCGCTTCTCTTGGATGCACACGCGCGTGCTGCAGCGGATCTCAAACGCCACGGTCGGTCGGGTGATGGATCTGCTGTTCGACCACTACGCACCGCGCACCGAGTACTCAGAGAAGGACATCAGCCCCTACTTCTGGCCCAACGGCCTCGTGCCCGCCAGCGACGCGTGGAAGCAGCTGCACAAAGACGACTTTGCCGATTATCGCGTCAAGGTTCATGGCCTGGTGGAGCATCCGCTCGAGCTCTCGCTGTCCGACCTGCGTGCGCTGGGGCGCCAGGACCAGATCACCATGCACAACTGTATCCAGGGGTGGTCGGCGATCGGCAAGTGGTCAGGCCTGCCCTTCGCCAAGCTGATCGAGATGGTCGAACCGAAGCCCGAGGCGCGGTGGGTGATGTTCTACTCCTTCGGCGAGGGCGGCGAGGGCGGTCAGTACTACGATTCGCACAGCCTGCACGACCTATGCCACCCGCAGAGTCTGCTCGCCTACGATATGAACGGTGAGCCGCTGCCGGTTCTCCACGGCGCGCCGCTGCGGCTCCGCGTCGAGAACCAGCTCGGGTTCAAGCAGGTCAAGTGGATCAAGGAGATCGAGTTCGTCCGGCACTTCTCAGAGCGGGGCGGCGGCAACGGCGGCTACAACGAGGATCACGAGTTTTATGGCTACCGAGACGAGATCTAGACAGTCGTCGGCCGCGACCGCGGACGACGTGGTTGCTTTGGCTCGATGCTGGGGCAATCGAGCATCCAAGTGGTGGCCACCCTGGGAAAGGGTTGCGGTCACGACCGGCGAGGCTCGAATTAAACTCTTGGGGAGGTGACGGCAAGTGATACAGAAGACAGAAGGTGGTCGTGACTACGTCGAGGTTCACAACCGCCTTGACAAGGTCGTGCTCGTCGTCGCCCAAGCAGAGGCGGCCCGAGCCCAGACCGGGCTGACCGCCTCCGCCGCCCGCGACGTCGCCCGCCTGCTCATACACGCCGCGGAGACCGCAGAGCAGACGCCGAAGACCTGACCCCATCGCCCATCCAGCGAGAGCACACCGACGCACTGCACGGTTCCGCCAAGCGCACCGAGCGTCCAGAGCTCGTCGTGAGGCGCGTGACCCGCGGCATCGTGCTCCAGATCTGGCGCACCGTGAAGCGTCCCGCTGGGCGTCGCGCTCGAACGACTCAGGCGCTGTCGCTGGCGTCCTCGAGCAGACCCAGCACGCCCTTCTCGACGCGAGCGCGGACGCTCGCCTTGCCGAGATCCGGGCCAGCGCGACCAACTGCCTCGGCGATCGTCACCCCGGCCTGAAAACGGTCGATCACCCTCGGGTCCACGTAGGACGCACGGCACACCGCCGGCGTATTACCCAAATACGCAGCGACCGTCTTGATCGACCGTTTGATCTCTCGCTCTTGGGCAGCTGTCCCTTTTGCCTCCCCGGAGCCTGCCAGTGCGACCGCGGCGAGCACGGTTGCGTTCCAGGTACGAAAATCCTTAGCCGTGAACTCCCCACCAGAGCACTGCTTGAGGTAGGCGTTCACCTCCTCCGCAGCCAGGTCGCTCCATCCGTCGCTCCTGCGGTAAGCAAGCAGCTGCGAGCCGGTACGCCGCCGCTTCAGCGCCTCGACCAACACGAGCACCTCGGGGTCGGCGATCGCCTGCACCCGCCGCTGGCCGGACTTCGCAGGAAAGTCGAAGATCACCTCACGCTTCTCGACGGTCGCGTGCTTGCGCAGCATCGTCGTCAAGCCGTAGGACTCGTTGCGCTCTGCATAGTCCTCCGAGCCGATGCGGAAGAACCCCAGATCCAGCAGCCGCGCCGCCAACGCCAGCACCCGCTGCTCGGTCAACTTCCCGATCTCGGCCCGCCGTTCGCCGCGCGGGAGCTGCAGATCGCGCGCCACACGACGACGCAGCCTCGGAAGCGCTGCCCCGAAGGCGACCATCGAGTCGAACTTGCGCCGGTCGCGGTGAGCGCGCCAACGCTCGTGATAGAGGTACTGCTTGCGGCACGCGACGTCGATGCCAGTGGCTTGCAGGTGCCCGAGCGGATCCATGCACACCCACACCTCCCGCCACGCAGGCGGGATCACGAGCTCCGCGATCCGCTCCAGCACCTCGGGGTCATCAACCCGCTGCCCGTCAGGATCGAGGTACTCAAAGCCACGACCACGGCGCCGGCGCACGATGCCCGGCGCAGCGCAGCTACTGCGCCTCAGCCGAGCGATCTCGCCCTCCATCACACACCCAAAGCATCATCCCGGCCTACCCGACGCTTTACGAATGCAACCGCCACAGCCGGCAGGCTGCCCAGCTCGCCGCCGTTCGCGCTCGCTCTGGAGGGGAGCTATCAGACACGCTCGATCGTCCCGATTCGGGCGCGTCGGCAAAGGAGCACCGGAGCTCGCCACCGATGCACTATGGCGAATCGCGACGCGGCTGCTGCGTCCCGCCCAAGCCGTGAGCCTGCCCCTCGAGCTGATGCGCAACGGGAATCTCGACCGCTGGCTCGAGGAGCGCCACTCGGTCTGACCGGACGCACCCATTGAGCTCTCGCCACACGGTGGCATCTGCGCCGGTTGCATCCCGCCGTTACGGGTAAGGCAAGCTCATGGCTGCCGAGCAAAGACGGATCGACTGGGGCTCCGCCGAGATCGAGGACGGCACGCTGACCGTGCAGCTGGCCGGCGCATCCACAAACGCCTGGAAGGCGCGTTTCGAGAGCGTGCTCGCGCTGCTCGACACGCCGCACAGCCGCTGGGCGGAGATCGGAATCACCAAGAAAGCGATCAAGGTTTCAGATGTGCAGCAAGGCAGCGAGGCAGAGCTGCGCCACCTCCTCGAGAGCGCGGTCCTTCAATCCAACACGGACATTGCACCCGACGCGCCACCACCGCACGCCGACCGCGACGACGGAGACGAGGGGTTCGACGCAGACCAGCAGATGGCCCAGACGTTCCGCAACTTCGCCGCCGGGGCCCACTAGCACCCCCGAAGTCGCTTTTTGTCGCTGCGCCGAGCGGGTAGTCAAGCGGTGTTCCGCGACCCGAGGAGGACGATGATGGCCAAAGATCACGGGCCCAGCATCAAGAACGACAAACAGTACGAAGGACTGCGCGAAAAGGGCATGAGCAAGGAACGCGCAGCGAAGATCGCCAATAGCCCGGGCTCCTCCAAACGAGGCGGCAAGAGCTCAGGCTCCGGCACGAAACGCAAAGCCGCCTCCCAGGGCGGCACCAAAGCGCAGAAGGCCGCCGCCGGACGCAAGGGCGCCAAAAGGAGCAACAGCTAGAGAACACGGCGGGCATCTGGTCAGAAGACCTCAGCGTGTGCGGGAGACCTCGGCGCATCCACCGCTTGTCTACCGGCCGCTCTGAGAGAAGAAACGCCGGTCAGGTGAGCGCCAGCGCGCCGCCGATCACCGCCAGGCCGAACACGAGCCAGGCGATGTAGTCGTTCACGCAGCCCGAGTGCAAGCGTCGCAGCGCGACCACGCTTGCCGTCATCGTCCGATCGGCCCGCTCGAGCAGCCGCCAGCGCGGCCCCCCGGTGAGCGCGAACGCCGCCACCGCGAGCGCGCTGATGGCCGTCGCCGACGCCAGCACGACATCCAGCGCCACCACCGGCGCGTGCGGCGAGGACACCTCGCTCGCGTGGCCGCCGAGCACCGCTGCGAGATAGCCAGCCTGGTCAGCCATGCGCGCCGCCGCCCCGTCGATCCCGTCGCGCAGGGTCGAGGACAGCCCGACCAGCAGCCCGCCTATCAGGAGCAGCACTGGCGCGGCGATCATCACTGCCGGGGTATGGTCGTGTGGGCTGAGCGTCTCTGGCCGCTCGCTGACGACGCTCAGCAGTTCGTGGTGGCGCGGCAGGTGCTCGCCCCAGCCGGCGAACACGCGGCCGCTGACGCGCAGAATCGCGCCCGCCGTCAACGCCGAGCCGACCACCAGCACCGCCAGCACCCACCCATAGCCGGGCGTATGGGTGAGCGCGCTCTCGAGCGCCGACTTGCCGAAGTACACGCCGAACGGCGGCAGTGCCGCCAACCCCAGGCCGCCGAGCACGAACACCGCCGCGGCGACTCTCAGCCCAGGATCACGGCCGCGGCCCCTGCCGCGCAACTGGTGCTCGTCCACCGTCCCGAAACGATGAAGCAGGATGCCCGCCGCCATGAACAAAGCACCCTTCAACAGCGCGTGCTCGAGCACATACTCGCCGCTCGCGGCGAGCGCGGCGGGTGTCAGCAGCCCGAGCCCGATCAGGAACATGCCGGTGTGGCTGATCGTCGAGAACGCAAGCAGCCGCTTGATATGCCGCTGCGCCACACACATCACCGCCCCCACCAGCGTCGTCAGCACTCCCAGCCCGACCAGCGTCGCGCGCAGCCCGCCGGTGTGCGCCGCCAGTGGTGCTGAGAGCACGCCCCAGTACACGCGCGCAAGACCGTAAAGCGCGAGCTCCACCATCACGCCGCTGAACAGCACGCACACCGGAACCGGTGCGACCGCGTGCGCGTCAGCCAGCCAGAAATGAAGCGGCACGATCGCTGCCTTCGCCAACAGTCCGCCCATGATGAGCAGCAGTGCGACCTTCACCAGCCCATCCGCGGGGTGCCCTGCCAGCGCGTGACCGATCTGCGCCATGTTCAGCGCGCCGGTGCGGCCATACAGCAGCGCGATCCCGGTGAGCATCAGAAACGAGCCGACGCTGTTGGTGATCGCGAAGTTGATCGCGCCCTGCAACGGGCCTGCCTCCTCGATCTTGTATGCGGTCAGGGCATAGGCGGCAACGCTCATCAGCTCAAAGAACACAAACAGGTCAAAGAGATCGCCGGTCAGGCAGAACCCGACCATCGCCGCCAAGAACACCAGCATCAACGCGCCGAACAGCGAGCCAACCTCATCGAAATACCGCACCGAGTACAACAGCGCCGCACTGACCATCACCGCAGTCAGGCTTGCCATCCCCGCGCCGATCCTGTCCACCGAGAAAGAGATCCCCACCGCCGCCCCGCCGCGGACGTGGAAGCCGCCGAACCAGTAGACCATCAGCTGGCTCGCGTGCGCGGCCAGCAGCACGCAGAGCACGAGCACCGCCAATGCGCAGACGAGACCGATCGTATCGGTGGCCCAGCGTGGCGCGACGTTGTTCACCGCGGCCAGCACGGCGGCGCCGAGCAGCGGGATGACCACCGGGAACGGGATCAGGGCGTGCACGGCTACCCGCGCAGGGGTGTGAGCTCGGCCGGGTCCAAAGTGCCGAAGCGCTTGTGCGCTTGCACAGCCAGCGCGAGCAGCAGCGCCACGACCGTCGCCTCGACCACGATGTCCGTCAGCGTGAGCGCCTGCACGATCGGGTCGACCGCGCGAGAGCCGGCTGGGATACCGGCGAAGACCGGTGCCGCCGCCCCCGTCCGGTAGCCGATCGACAGGAGCAGCACGTAGGTGGAGGACTGCACCACCGACAGGCAGATCACCATGTGGATCAGGTTGCGGCTCGTGATGATCCCATACAGCCCGATGAGCAGAAGCCAGCCTGCGGTGCCGTAGGCGAGCACGCTCACCGCTGCCTCACGATCAGCGCCTGGTCGAGGAACTCGCTCCACAACAGCACGAACGCACCCGTGACCTCCAGCCCGACAGCCATGCTCGACAGCGGGATCGTGCCGGCCGAGAGTAGCTCGCCGGGGGTGCCTAACCCGAGGAAGTTCTTGAAGAACACGCCGGCGAATACGACGCCGCCCAGGCCGATCAGGCCATAGCCGGCAGCGCCGCCGGTCTCCGCCAGCTCCACCAACGAATGAGGCGAGAGACGGCGCATCGTCAGATACCCGCCGCCGAGGAACACCAGCAGCAGCCCGGCCGCGCCAACCACGCCTCCCTGAAAGCCACCGCCCGGTGTGAGCGCGCCGTGGGAGTCCACATACAAAGCGAGTACCACCAGCGGGCCCACCAGCAAAAGCGTCAACGCGCGTAGCGCGTAGCTTGACCCCTGGAAGCGGTGCTCCTCGCTGGCCTGCTCTGGGGGTCGCTCTCGCTCTGAGCGCTGCTCGCGCAGCAGCACCGCCAGCCCGACCACGCTCGTAAACAGAATGAACTCCTCGCCGAGCGTGTCGAGCGCGCGGTAGTCGAAGTTCACCGCCGCCACCGCGTCGGTCGCGTGGCGCTGAGCGACCACCATATGATCGATCAGCAGCGCGGAGGCGCCGTTGAACGCACCGAACGACGGCAGGCCCGCGATCCCCCAAACAAGCAGCGCCGCCAGCCCCGCCGCGCCGACGAGGAACAGGCTGAGGCGAGCCCGCTCGCTCACTTCTGATCACCATCCGAGGACGTTTTCTTCTCGTCGTCGTCGTGTTCGTGGCCGTGGACCTTCGCCAGCGTCAGGAGGATCATCACCGGCACCGCAACCGTGCACACCACGATCTGCGAGAGCGCGACATCGGGGGCCTGCAGCACGAAGAACAACAGCGCCAAGAGCAGCCCGTAGATGCCTACCAGCAGGGCTTGGCGCAACGGGTCGCGCATCAACACGACCGCCGTCCCGCCGAGGGCCAGCAGCACGAACAAGCCGCCCTGCAGCTCCTTCACGACTCTGCCTCGCTCTCGCGGCCCGGAGGGTCGGGGTTCCATGCGCCCCGCTCGCGGATGCGGCCCGCCCTGGCCGTGGCGTGCGAAAGCACCGGCCCGCATACGAGGAGCACACCCGCGGTGAGCAGCGCCTTGTCGCCGATCAGCGACAGCGACTCGCGCACCACGATCGCCGACGCGACCAGCAGCGCGCCCCACCCGGCCGCCGCGGCGTAGTGCAGCTGGTCATAGGCGCTACCCATCACCAGCACCCCCAGCGCGCACAGCAGCAGCACCGCCACGCCGGCGAACAACAGCGCGTCCACGACGATGCTTCTCATGTGCCGTGCTCCATCAGCCGCGCGAACGCCAGCGACCCGACGAACCCCATCACCGCCAGAACCAGCGCCAAGTCGATGAACGGCTGGCGGTGGGTGCCCTCACTGAACAGCATCAGCTCCACGACCGAGATCGCGCTCGCCAGCTCCACAGCCACCAGACCCGACAACGCCGCCGAGCGAAAGCACACGACCCCGCAAGCCAACAGCGCCGGCAGTAACCCCAGCGCCGCAGCCAGCCACACATTCACGAGCCGACCTCCACGACACTCTCGCGCTCGCAATGGCGGGCAAGCAGCTGGTGCACGATCACCCGTTGCTCATCCACGCCGAGCACGATCGTGTTCGGTGCCAGCGACCCGAGCAGCTCGATCGCCGCGCGCCGACCGTTGCCCTGCTCGCTCACCGGCAACTCGAGCGCCAGCTCGTAAAAGCGTCCCGGTCGCCGGTTCCCAGCGAGCGCCCGCGCCAATGCGACCGCCAGCAGCCAGATGTCGGCGGGCACGCGGACGAGCTGCTTTGCCAGCGCCACTGGGAGGCGTCCCGCCGGGCGCATCGAGGCGGCCCCGCTGTCGAACACCAGTCGCGTGGCGAGCACCCCGGCGAGCGCCGCCGCTACCGCGCACAGCACCTCCACCGTAGAAACCGTATCCACCAGCAGCATCCACACGCCTCCGAGCAGACCCCACCACCCGATCAGCACCAAAGCGCCAGCCAACAGCCGGCGCTGCTTGTTCACTCGAGCGCTCATGTTTGAGTGAGCAGCTACCCCGCTTGCCTACCCGCCATGCGGATCGTCCTGTTCCCATGCCTGCGCGACACACTCGACCAGACGACGATCCGCTCGGATACAGGCTCACCACCAACCGAATGATCAGAGGCAGCGGGATCATCCGGCGCCAGCACCGTCAGAGGCTCCTCGATGGCCGAAAGGAGCGCCGTCTAGCGTGCGCGGCTGATCGCGCGCCGCAGCTCGTCCTTGCCCATCCTCGAGCGGCCGCGGATATCCAGGAGCCGCGCCTCGGCTTCCAGCTCACGCCGAGTCTTCGCCCGCCCGGTGCCTCCCTTCGCTTCGACCGGCTCGGCAGCCTCGGGCTGCCACAGGCCACATTTCGTCTCTACCCACGGGCCGCGCGCGCAAACCGCTCCACGGGCGTGCTCATGGCTCGTTTGCCGCCCTGGGCGCGGGGTAGAAGACCGACAGATCGGAAAGCTCGCCAACGAACAGAGGGAGGCGGTAGCAAATGGCATCGACACGGCTAGACGGAAGGACAGTGGCCTTCCTCACCGCCCAAGAGGGCATCGAGGAGATCGAGCTCACAGAGCCCTGGAACGCCGTCGAGGAGGCAGGCGGCACGCCAAAGCTGATCGCCCCCGAAAGCGGCGAGATCCAGGCATTCAACCACCTCGACAAGGGATCGACCTACCCGGTCGATCAGCCCCTCGAGGACGCCGACCCCGACGACTACGACGCGCTGGTCCTTCCAGGCGGCGTGGCCAACCCCGATCAGCTGCGCACCGACGAGCGCGCCATCCGGTTCGTGCGAAAGATCGTCGCTGCGGGCAAGCCCGTAGGCGTGATTTGCCATGGCCCCTGGACCCTCGTGGAGGCAGACCTCGTGCGGGGGCGCAAGCTCACCTCCTGGCCGTCTCTGCAAACCGACATCCGTAACGCCGGCGGAGAGTGGGTCGATGAGCAAGTCGTTGTCGACCAGGGCCTCGTCTCGAGCCGCAAGCCGGACGACCTGTCAGGCTTCTGCGCAAAGATCGTCGAGGAGTTCGCGGAGGGCCGGCACGAAACAGCCCAGGCAGGCGCGACCGCCGACGCGAACTAGCGTTTACCGGCCCTACGTCGCTGTCACAGGGAAGGTGGGGTCATTGCGGCGCGTAGTCCTACGTAGCGGCGCTGCGCCGTTGATCGCCCGACGCTTGATGACAAATCGAGGCTCCGCTTGCTGCCGTCGCTTTCGTGGCGCTCGTCGCCCTGAGCGGAGTGCGTCAGATCTTCGTGGTCGCGCTTTACCGCCAGGTAGCCGAGAACGAGACGAGCGGGCCTGCGCGCATCGTTCAGCCCACGCCGCAGCCGCGAAAACTGGACACGGGCGCAGGCGCAGCTTGGGCTCGGCTCCGTCGGGGTACTGCCAATACGATGGCGCGCTTCGGCTACACGATGATGTGCGAGCAGTCACCGCCCGACGCGCTCGTGCGCGATATCCAAGGCGCCGAGCAGGCCCGGTTTGACTTCTCTGTCATCTCAGACCACTACCAGCCCTGGCTCGCCTCCCAAGGCCACTCTCCCTACGCATGGGCGATGCTCGGCGCCGCCGCTCAAGCCACCGAGCGGATTCCGCTGATGAGCTTCGTGACCTGTCCGACGCTGCGTTACCACCCAGCCATCGTCGCGCAGAAGGCCGCAACCATCCAGATCCTCTCCGGCAACCGCTTTCGCCTCGGCCTTGGTGCAGGGGAGAGCCTGAACGAGCACGTCGTCGGCAAGCGCTGGCCCGCGGTCACGGAGCGTCACGAAATGCTCTCCGAGGCCCTGGATGTGATCGCGGCGCTGTTCGATCGCGAAGGGACCGTCAACTATCTTGGCCGGCACTTCCGAGTCGACTCCGCACGCCTATGGGACCGGCCCGAGCAGCGAGTGCCGATCGGCGTAGCTGTCTCGGGCGAGGACTCGTGCCGGCTCGCCGGCGCCAAGGCCGACCTGATGATCGCCACCGAGCCCAAGGCAAAGCTCGGGGAGATATTCGACGCCGCCGGCGGCGAGGGCAAGCCCCACGTCGGGCAGATCGCCCTCTGCTACGACCCCGACCGCGACAGCGCGATCGAGCGCGCGCACGACCAGTTCCGGTGGTTCGGCCTCGGCTGGAAGGTAAACGCCGACCTGCCCAATCCCGAATCGTTCGAGAGTGCGACGGAAATGGTCACACGCGAGCAGGTCGCCGAGCAGATCGCCTGCGGCCCCGACGTCGATGCGCACCTGGAGAAGATCAAGCAGTTTATCGACGCAGGATTCGAGGAGATCGCGCTCGTGCAGATCGGCGGAGAAACCCAAAGCATGTTTCTTTCCTGGGCCGCAAACGAACTGCTACCAGCGCTCCGTGACCTATAGGCCGTTGACATCGCAACGGGCGAAGGTCGGCAGCACATAGCTCACCAGGACGACAGCAGGCAAGTCAACAAGCCCCACGATGCCAGCCATTCCCACCCCCCAAACCCCGCTGCGGAACCCTCGCGAGCGCTCGACAGAGACCCTGATCGTCACGGGGGCCTCGCCGGAATCGGCGTCGCGCTCGGCGCGATCCTCGCCTCCCAAAAGCTCGCCGGCTGGATCAGCGTCCTGGCGATCGCGCTCATCTCCGTGGTCCTCCGTGCGGTCCTCTGGTCCTCACGTCGACTATGAGCCCGACCATCCCTCAACCGCCCGCCTTCTCGCCACGAACATGACACACGGCGAGATGCGGGTATAAACGGCACGTGGAGACACCACAGCTGCAAACGCAGGCCGGACACGGGCACCACGCCGCCGGACAGCCCGCGCTTGGCTCCTCCGTCTCAGAGACCCGCCGCCGCCACCTGCTGAGCATCACCGACTCCGCGCTCGGCTACATGTCCCTCGAGGAGATGCTCTCCGAGCTGCTGGAGCGCATCCGCAGCTCACTGGAGGTCGATACCGCAGCGGTGCTGCTACTCGATGAGGATCGCGGCGTCCTGCTCGCACGCGCCGCACGCGGGCTGGAGGAGGAGGTACGCCAAGGGGTGCAGGTTCCGCTCGCCCGCGGTTTCGCAGGTCGTGTCGCCGCCGAGTCGCGGCCGATCATCATCGCGGACCTCGATAACGCCGACGTCGTGAACCCGATCCTCCGACAAAGGGGCATCCGCTCGATGCTCGGGGTGCCGGTCCACGTCGACGGCCGTGTCATCGGCGTTATGCACATCGGCACGCTCGTTCGACGCGACTTCGATCAGGACGACGT
>JBOGXX010000238.1:0-2046 GCA_050696475.1 Solirubrobacteraceae bacterium
CAAGGAACTGGCGCGCATATGCGGACAGCGACTCCACGTAGCGGCGCCGGCCCTCGGCATAGACGGTGTCGAACGCGAGGCTCGACTTGCCCGAGCCCGACAGCCCCGTGATCACAACCAGCGCATCGCGCGGAAGCGTCAGCGAGATGTCCTTCAGGTTGTGCTCACGGGCCCCCGAGACGACGATCTGGTTGCTCTGTGGCATCTACCGTCCATGATAGTTGGGCGAACAGACGTTCGGGCGCTGGGCGAATCGCACACCGGCGATCTGCGCGGCGCAGACGAGGCGCTCGCGGCTGCGACGCCGCCGAACGCACGACGTGATGATCGAACGGCCGGCCTACTGCCCGCGGGCCGTGCACACGAGCGATCGCGCAAACAGCCAGCGCCGTTCAGCCTCGTCCTAACCCTCGATCGCCGAGTAGACCTCGTCGATCAGCTTCAGCCGGTCGGGCAGCTGGAAGTTCTCGGCCAGGTAGCGCTCGGTGTCAGCGCGAGACTCGCCGTTGAGCGCCATGTTCAGCGCGATCAGGCGCGCGCCATCGACGTCTGCCCTGCCCGCCCCCGCCTGGGCCGGCGCTCCCACAGCCACCGGCGTCGCTTCCAGCGCGTCGTCGAGCTCGGATTCGAAGCGGCTCTGCGGCTCGGGCTCGGGCTCTCGCGCCGGCGGGGCGTCGTATTCGCGCGGCGCCTCAGCTGCAGCCACTGCCACGGCGCGGCCGGTGGCCGCGTCGTAGAGCTCGCCCATGTTCTGCTCGACCGCTGAGAGGTCCGCAGCCAGCCGACCGGCGCCGGCGCGCAGGCTCTCCACCAGCGCGTTCACCTCGCCGTCCATCGAGCCCACGTGCTCGAGCAGCTTCGCGGCGACCTGCGCCACGCCGACGACGTGTTGGCGAGCCCGCTCGACGGCCTCCTCGCGGGTGCGCTCGGCGTCGCGGTCGGCGTCCTCGCGAAGCTGCCTGGCGTTCTCCAGCGCATGGCGCTCGATTTCCGCCGCCGCGGTCTCCGCAGCCTGCAGGATGCTCTGCACCTGCGTCCCCGCGGTGGAGGCGACCGACAGGTCGCCGCCGCCGGTGATCGCCGTGCGCTGCAACTGCTCGAACTCCTCCGCCAGCGCTCGCAGATGCGTGTCCACGGCGGCCGGATCGTACCCGCGGCGCCCGATCGGAAAGTCACGACGTTCGATTGCCTGCCGATCGAAGTCCACGGCGGGCATCCTAGGCGATGTCGCGTACGGAAGTGTCACCGGCCGCGATCTCTGCCGTTGGAGCTTCCTGTGAGCGGATCTCCTGGAGATCGCGGCGCAGCTCGCGCAGCTCGTCGCGCAGCTGTGCGGCGTACTCGAAGCGCAGCTCCTCGGCGGCCGCGATCATCTCCTCCTCCAGCTCCACGAGCATCCGCTCGAGCTCGTGCTTTGGCATCGCCTCGCCGGACCCGCGCTTGGCGGTGCGGCGTTTGCGCCCGCGCGGCACCTTCGACTCCCCCTGCAGGAACTCGGCGATGTCGGAGATCCCCTTGACGATCGTCGCCGCCGTGATCCCGTGCTGCTCGTTGTAGGAGAGCTGAATCTCACGGCGGCGGTCGGTCTCGGAGATCGCCGCTTTCATCGCGCGGGTCTCCTTGTCCGCGTACATCAGCACTGTGCCCTCGATGTTGCGCGCGGCGCGCCCGATCGTCTGGATCAACGATGTCTCCCCGCGCAGGAAGCCCTCCTTGTCGGCGTCCAGGATCGCCACCAGCGAAACCTCCGGAAGGTCCAGCCCCTCGCGCAGCAGGTTCACGCCCACGAGCACGTCGTACTCGCCCAGGCGCAGGTCGCGAATGATCTGGATGCGTTCCAGCGTGTCGATCTCCGAGTGCAGGTAGCGCGTCTTGAAGCCCATCTCCAGCAGATACCCCGACAGGTCCTCCGACATCTTCTTCGTCAACGTCGTCACCAGCACCCGCTCGTCGCGCTGCACCCGCCGGCGCACCTCGTTCATCAGGTCGTCGATCTGGTTGCGCGTCGCGCGCACGTCGACGTGCGGATCGACGATCCCCGTCGGC
>JBOGXX010000239.1:0-5743 GCA_050696475.1 Solirubrobacteraceae bacterium
TTCCGCGACCTGATCGGGCTGATGGGCGACGGCCTGCTGACGATCGACGGCGAGTTCCATCGCCGCTCGCGCCTGATCGTGCTGCCGGCCTTCCACCGCGAGCACATCGCCGCCTCGCACGAGAGCATCGTTTCAGAGACGACACGCGCGCTGGACGAGCTCCACCCGGGCGCGCGCATCAACCTCTACGCGTGGACGCGCAGGCTGGCGCTGCGCGTGGCCATGCGGGCGCTCCTCGGCGTCGACCCCGATGGCCCGCAGGCCCGCGCGATCGACGCGGCCGGACTGTTCGAGGAGGCGCTGGCGTTCTACGCCAGCGAGTACCTCCTGCGCGTGCTGCGCGGCCCGGGTACCCCATGGGCGAGGCTCCAGCGTGCCGCACGCAAGCTGGACACGCTGATCTACGCGGAGATGACCCGTCGTCGCGCGACCGGCGAGCGTGGACAGGATGTCCTCAGCCTGCTGCTGGACGGCCACGACGAGGACGGAAACACGCTAAGCGACGTGCAGATCCGCGACGAGGTGATGACGTTGCTCTTCGCCGGTCACGACACGACCACCTCGACCGTGTCGTTCATGTTCTACGAGCTCGCCCGCCACCCGCACGTCCTCGAACGTCTGCTGGCCGAGCAGGACGCGGAGCTCTCCTGGGCAAACGCAACGCCCACGGCCGAGGAGCTGCAGCCGCTGCTCGCCGGGGAGCTCACCGAGCTGGAGATGGTTCTCGAGGAGACTCTGCGCAAGTACCCGCCCGCATGGATCGGGCCGCGTCGCGCGCGGGAGTTATTCGAGTTCGAAGGCTGCGCCGTACCGGCGCGCGCGTTCGTGAACTACTGCTCGTGGGCTTCACACCACCTCCCCGATGTGTTCCCCGAGCCCGAGGAGTTCCGCCCCGGTCGCTTCACGCCGGAGGCCAGTGCGGCGCTGCCAAAGGGCGCATACGTCCCCTTCGGCGGCGGCTCACGCACCTGCATCGGCATGCGCTTCGGACAGCTGGAGGTGCGCACGATCGCGACGTTGATCCTCTCCCGCTGCACGCTGGCGCTCCCAGACGAGTTCGAGCTGAGCATCCGTCAGATGCCCACGATCAGCCCCAAGCAGGGGCTGCCCGCGATCGTGCGACCGCGAGCGGTTGCCGTCGCCGCGAGCGCCGCCGCGCCGGCCTGAGCGTGGCTGCGCGTCAATGCAGGCGCGCGCTCATCGTCAGCCTGTAGGTCAGCGGCTGCTCGCCGGCCACGCTCGCGCCCACACCCTCCACGTACACGTGCGAGTCTGAGAACAGCGTCAGCTGCAGGCCTTCCACGAGGAACCCGAGCGGATGCGCCACCAGCTTGCCGTCACTCGCACCAGCGACCGCGTTGACCGTCGCCTTCACGCCGAACAGTCCGCCCGTCGCCTGCACTTCAACCTCGCCGCCTCCGCTGTGCAGCAGCCGCACGCCCAGGCCCGCCGGCAGCGCCGCCTCGACGTCCGCTTCGCTGGTGAACGCCTGCGCGCTCAGCGCGCTGTCGCGCTTGCTCAGCGTCGCGTCAGTGACGCGCAGCGGCCCCACCTGCACCCGTTCGGCGCTCACCTCCACGCTCGCCGTGCCGCGCGCTTCCCACAGCAGGCCCGCGGCCTGCGCAGGGCTCAGCGTCAGGCTCTTCGCCCTCACCCGCACCGAGTCCACGCTCCCCCACAGCAGCTTCACCGCCGGCCATGCGCTCACGCTTGCGCTCTCGACCGTTCCGAAGCGCCCGACTCGCGATCTGATCCGGCTGACCGCGATCAGCGGCAGCACCACCTGCGCCACCGCCAGCAGCAGGACCACCACAAGCGCGAGCCCCGCGGCGAGCAAACCCAGACTGCCCCTGTTGCCCGCACTGTTGCCGCGCCGCCGCATCCTCCGCAAGCTTTGCAGGAGACACGGCGCGCGGCGGATGCTTGCGCGGCAAGGCGAGTTGCCAATGTCCGCCGAGAGCGGCCGGCCGAGCATCGCTCGCTAGCCTTCCACTGGCAGGCAGGGGCGCGTAGCTCAGTTGGCTAGAGCACCTCGCTTACACCGAGGGGGTCGCCCGTTCGAGTCGGGCCGCGCCCATTCTCCGCCCGCACCACCCGCACCACGAGCACCACCCGCACCCAAACAGCATCCAGCCCGCAACCCGCCCCGATGACCGACGAGTCTCCCATCCGCATCGCCGTGATCGGCTCGGGGCCGGCGGGCTTCTACGCCGCCGGGCACCTGCTGAAAGCCGCCGGTGGAGAGATCGAGGTCGACATCATCGAGCGGCTGCCCACGCCGTGGGGGCTCGTGCGCTCGGGCGTCGCTCCCGACCATCCCAAGATCAAGTCGGTCAGCCGCATCTATGAGAAGACCGCCGCGCAGCCCCGCTTCCGCTACTTCGGCAACGTCACCTTCGGCGTGCACGTCTCCCGCGAGGATCTGCTCGAGCACTACCACGCGATCGTCTACGCCACCGGGTCGCCGTCGGACCGACCGCTCGGCATTCCCGGCGAGGAGCTCCCCGGCTCGCACGCCGCCACCGAGTTCGTCGGCTGGTACAACGGCCACCCAGACCACACCGACCTCGAGGTCGACCTGCTCTGCGCCGAGCGCGCGGTGGTAATCGGCAACGGCAATGTCGCCCTGGACGTCGCGCGCATGCTCGTGCTTGCGCGCGCGGAGCTCGCGTCCACCGACACCGCCGACCATGCCCTGCAGGTGCTCGCCGCGAGCAAGGTGCGGGAGGTCGTGATCCTAGGCAGGCGCGGCCCCGCGCAGGCGGCGTTCACCAACCCCGAGCTGCTCGAGCTGGGCGAGCTCGCCGACGCGGATGTGATCGTCGACCCGCAGGAGCTCGAGCGCGCGCTCGCCGTCCACGACGCCAACGCGCAGGCGGAGATCACCTCCCGGCGAAACGTCGAGATCCTGCGCGACTACGCCTCGCGCGAGCCAAAGGGCCAGCGCAAGCGGATCGTCCTACGCTTCCTGCTCTCTCCCGTCGCCTTCCACGCCGACGAGCACGGCCGGCTCGGCTCAGTCGAGCTGATCCGCAACGAGCTCATCGCCAGCCCCTCGGGTGGCCTTCGCGCTCAGGCGACCGCGGAGCGGGAGACGATCGCCGCCGGCCTCGCGTTCCGCGCGATTGGCTATCGCGGGCTGCCGCTCCCCGGCGTGCCGTTCGACGAGCGCGGTGCGGTCATCCGCAACGAGGGCGGGCGCGTGATCGATGGCGAGGGCGGGGCGCAGGTACCTGGCGAGTACGTCGTCGGCTGGATCAAGCGCGGCCCCTCGGGGGTCATCGGCACGAACAAGAAGGACGCCCAGGAGACGGTCGATGCGATGCTCGCCGATCTCAGCCCGCTGATCTCCTCAAACGGGAGCCCCACGCCGGCTGCGCACGACGCCGTGCATCTTCCCGGCACACCCGACGCCAGGGCCGTGGAGGCGCTGCTGCGCTCGCGCCAGCCCCGGCTCATCACCTACAGCGGCTGGGAGGCGATCGACCGCCGCGAGCGCGCGCTCGGCGAAGCCGACGGCCGACCGCGCGTGAAGCTCACCACGATCGAGGAGCTCCTGCGGGCGGCCGCGGCCGAAGAGCCGTGATCTGCGCCCGATCCTCGGTCGCGGGCAGCTCGACCATCCACGTCGCCACCAGCGCCCGCAGCGCCTCCTCGCGCGATCTGTACAGGCTGATCACGTTGGCCACGCCGGCGATGTCGAAGATGCGCGGGACCCTCCTGTTCTCGGTCTCGCACACGACCAACAGCGCGCCTCCGCCCGACGCGCGCAGTCTCGCTGCGCTCCCCAGCAGCACGCCGAGTCCCATCGAGTCGATGAAGCTGACCGCCGACAGGTCGACCACCAGCCGCCGCCTGCCGGCACCGATGTGGCTGAATATCGACGTCCTCAGCAGCGGACAGCTCTCGTAGTCGAGCTCTCCGCTCGCGATCAGCACGACGACGTCCGCGCCGCCGTCCAGGCTGACGGTGGGCACCTCCGCGGCGATGTGTAGCTGGCTCATGTGCATCTCCCTGCGTGAACGGTTAGACGGCCGGCACGCTGCCGCGTCGACCCTGCCGTGGGGCCCATGCCCCGGAAAGGCAACACACCCGGAATTCCCCTCAGGCCGCGCCCCTAGCGGGCCTTGGACGATCGTTGCACGGGCAATGCTCGATGCGCGCTTCCCCAACGCGCGAGGCGGTCTGCCAGACTGTTCGCCCGCAGGCCCCGTTAGCTCATCTGGTAGAGCGCCGGACTTTTAATCCGGTGGGGCGAGTTCGAGTCTCGCACGGGGCATGGTTTGCGGCCATTTCCGGCTGGGCTAACTCGGTCCCGTCCCCTGGCTTCCACGGGCAGCCCAAAAGACTTGGACCACGCTGGGCACGGACCTCAGCGACGTTTCTGTTCGGCTGGGCCTGCGCCTTTTTGTTTGTTGCGCCCGCGATGGCCGCCACAAAGGCGCCGGAAGTGGGGTATCTCGCCGCTTCTAACGTGAGCACGACCGGCGCAACCATAGAAGTGCCAATCAATCCGGAGGGCGGCGAAACCAGCTACGAAATCCGGCTGGAATGCCAGAACGCCCAAAGGAACAATCAGAACTGCGAACCGCTGACGGTCGCCCCGCAGCTTCAGCAAGGAACTCTGTCACCTGTCTCTGAAGCGCAGCTCGTGACCGATGCGGTGACTGGCCTTCAGCCCGGATATCTGTACACCTACGGGGTGATCGCGACCAACTCGGCTGGCAGGGCAGGCTATGTGGGCGCTGGCTTCCTGACCTGCCCGTCCCAGGGCACTTGCCCCTCTCAGCCGTACCTGTTCGGGACGCCACTGTGGTCGATCGAATCCGCTGAACGCTGGGCTGACGAAGCCGCGCGACGAGAAGCCGAACGTGAAGCGACGCGACGAGAAGCCGAAGAACGACCTGTGAAGGAAGCCGCCGAACGAGCCGCCAAAGAACGCGAAGCCCGCGAAGCGGGCGAACGCGCCGGCAAACAGGCGGCAGAACACGAACGCGCCGGCGAAGAAGCGCAGAACGGGGTACGTCGGCCCATTTGCAGACCTGCGTCGTACCGCGCCTCGAGGGGGACTCGCTGACCGAGGCACGTCGTGCGCTGGGAAGGGCTCACTGAGCCCGGGTAAGCTCACTGATCCGCGCGGCTATCACGGCCCGCTCGTCGTCGTCAAGCAGAGCGTTCGCGGTGGCAGCAAGCTGGTAGCGGGCTCAAGCGTGGCGCTCGCACTCAGCCGCGATAGAAAAAAGCGCTAGCACGGCGCTCCGAAAGGCGAAAGCGGCGCGCGTCTCCTGCCCTCGCATCGGGCAGGCATTCAGAGGCGCAGCTCAGATGACCCCCCGTTGGACCCACTTTTAATCCGACGGGGTTCGAGCCTCGCACGTGGCATCGGCCGGCCCAGCTGCTAGCCGCCGCGAGGCGCGGCGGTCGCCGGGCCGTTCGCTCGCCCCAACCCCATTCGCGCCGGCCTGGCGCTCGGCTCGCCGGCCAGCCGCACGAGCTCCACCCGCAGCCGCTCCGCGTCGAGCCCGCGGTCATGGAGGATGCGCGCTCCGAGCCCGCTGCTCTCGCGCGCCACGCCGAGCAGCAGGTGCTCGCTACCGACGTAGCTGTGCCCCAGGCCCAGCGCCTCCCGCAGCGCCAGCTCGATCGCCGAGCTGGCGTCCGCGGCGAAGGGGATCGGGCGCGCTTCCGGGCCCGCCTCGCCGTCCGTGCGCTTACGCTCGGCCAACCGCGCGCGCACGTTGCC
>JBOGXX010000240.1:0-7871 GCA_050696475.1 Solirubrobacteraceae bacterium
GGTATGGACCCATGAAAAGATGGAGAAGCCGTCCAGCTCGTGCTGTACATCGCGCAGGCCGCACGAGCCGTTCGCGCCCAGCACCTCCAATGCAGCCCTGCGCCACTCCTGCGCGCTGAACGTCGGCTCGTTTCACTCTTCCAGCGAGCGGCTGCTCTCGACGATCCTCGCGCGGCGCTTCGTGGAGAGCTTCTTCGGACGCCTGGACGCACGCACCGCGAGCCTGCCGGCGACGGCGGAGCTGATGAGCAGCCACTTCCCCGGCGAGTACGGGCTCGTGCCGGACGACGATCGCGCGACCGCGGAGATCGAGCGGATCTACGTCGAGCTCGCCGCACGGCGGCATCCCACGGAGGGAGACCGCGTGTTGCGCCAGATGCTCTCCACACGCCCGATGATCGACGTCGATCTGCACATGCACACCGACCACTCCGGCGACTGCGCCACGCCCGTCGAGGTGCTCCTGGCGAGCGCCCGCGAGCAGGGGCTGGGCGCGATCGCGGTGACCGATCACAACGAGATCTCCGGTGCGCTGGAGGCCAAGGCACAGGGCGCCGCGGCCGGCGTGAAGGTGATCGTCGGCGAGGAGATCAAGACCGCCTCCGAGGGCGAGGTGATCGGGCTGTTCATCAAGGAGAAGATCCCCCGCGGGCTGACGCTGAAGGAGACGATCACCGAGATCAAGCGCCAGGGCGCGATCGTGTACGTGCCCCATCCGTTCGACCGCATGCACGCGGTGCCCGACTACGAGAACCTGCTGAAGGTGCTCGACGGAGTGGACGCGATCGAGGTGTTCAACCCCCGCGTGGCGATCAGCGCGTTCAACGACGAGGCCGTGCGCTTTGCCGCCAAGTACCGGGTGATCGCGGGAGCCGGCTCGGACTCCCACGTCGCGCAGGGGCTCGGCTCGGTGCGCGTGCGCATGCGTGACTTCGACGGGCCGCAGGAGTTCTTGCAGTCTCTGCGCGACGCCGAGATCCTCACGCGACCCTCATCGCTGCTGTACGTGCAGGCGCTGAAGTTCCTGCAGACGCGTGCCACGCCGCGCTCGGCGCGCCGAGCCAGCAAGGCGCGACGGCTGCGCAGGCTGAATCGCAGCCACGGCGCCGGCGGGCGGAGATAAAGAGCCGCCGGCGCGCCAAAGCGCAAGTACTGATGCACCGTCAAGGACAAGACGACCCCTCGTCAAATCCCTCGGGACCGATGCCCGTCACCGACGATGAGATCCGCGAGAAGTACCTCGAGCGAGCGATCCGCGAGCTCAACACCCTGACGCGCGAGCTGCAGTCCTGCCCGCACTGCCCGCGTGGCAACCTGATGCCGGTGCTCGGCTCCGGACACCCGCAGGCGGACATCATGCTGCTGAAGTACTCCGCGCGCCCGTCGGAGATCGAGGAGGGGGTGGCCTTCTACGGTCGCGCCGGCGGCGCGCTGATGAAGTCGCTCAAGCGCCTGTCGATCGATCCGTTGGCGGTGTACGGGACGCTGTGCGTGAAGTGCCCGCTGAGCGACGCGTCGCTCGCCGACTTCGCATGCATCTCGCGGGTGGTCGAGGAGATCGCGATCGTGCAACCGAAGATCGTCGTTGTGATGGGAGCCGAGGCGCTGGCGGCGTTGGGCGAGATGGAGATCCCGCTGGCGCGCCCGCTGCGCGAGGCAGTGGGCGAGATCCAGCAGCTGACGCCGACGATCGACACGCTGTATGTGCCGAGCATCGACGAGTCGCTCGACGAGCACGACGCCAAGCGCGACTTCTGGGCCGCCTTCCGCGTGCTCGGTGACTGGTACGCCGCGCAGCCGCCGTATTAGCCGCGCTGCCGCGAACGTCCAGCGGTTCACAGCCCGGTTCGCAGCGCGGGTCCAGCGCGGGTCGATCGCGGGTCTATAGTTGCGCGATGATCCGGGGGGTCGGTGGACAGAAAGCAGCGATCGTGATCTTGGTCTGGGCGGGGCTGGTGTGCGGTGCGTGGGCGCCTGTCGCCGTCGCGAGCACGGCGTCGGTCGACTCCGCGCAGGCGATCGCCTGGCTGAACGCGCAGCGCGCCGCCAACGGCATCCCGGCCGGGATCACCGACAATCCGGAATGGGATCTCGGCTGCAAGCTGCACATCGCCTGGTGGGCGAAGAACCCGAATGCGAGCAACCCCCACATCGAGACGCCCGGCTCGCCGGGCTACAGCACGCAGGGCGCGTTCGCCGGCGCCAACGCCGTGCTCGCCGAGGGCGTGGACTGGGCACCGAGCAGGGAATACCCGTGGGGCGCCGCCGACCCCTGGGAGCAGGCGCCGATCCACCTCATGCAGCTGCTGGGAGCAGAACTGTCGGTGTCGGGCTTTGCGCCGACGTGCATGATCACGTGGCCCGGCTACCAGCGCACGCCGCCGCCGACGCCGCAGCTGCTGAGCTACCCCGGCAACGGCACGAGCTTCATCTACACCTCCGAGCAGGCCGAAGAGTGGCCGTTCACCCCAGCTCCGTTCGTCGGACTGCCGCAGGGCGGCACGACGGGACCGTACCTGTACGTGCTCGGCTGGGGGACCGGGCACGGCCAGCTCACCGGCGCCTCGCTGAGCGGCCCGAGCGGCCCGCTGGAAGTGCGCACCGTCGATAACGAGACCACCGGCTCCAAAGGCGACCTGGGCGCATACCTGCCGCCCGGCGGGATCATGATCCCGGTCAAGCCGCTGCTGGCTGACACCACCTACACCGCCAGCGCGACCTTCGCGCCGTCACCGACCGTCGTCGAAACCGTCCTACCGGCCGCCGGCGAACTGCTGTTGCCCGAGATATCCGTGACCACGAGCACCGGGCCCGGTTCGGTGATCAGCCCCGGCGAGTCAGCGACCGCGCCGGCCCCGCTGAGCATCACCTGGAGCTTCAAGACGGCGCCCGCGCGCGATCAGCTGAGGCTGTGGCCGGCGCTGATCCTCTCCGACGGCCGCGTACTGCTCCGGGGCGAAAGCTCGGCGACGAACGTGAGCGTCGCGCTGCGCGGCCCGCACGGGCGCCTCGTGCGGGCCGGCGTGCACCGGCGCGGACGCGTCTTTCGCGCGGCCGCGATGCTCACCGCCGGTCGTTGGCGGGCGTGTGCCAGAAGCGGCGGTGGCGCCAGCGCCTACGGCCCCGCCAGCTCCTGCATCGAGCTCCACGTGCGCTAGCCGGGCTGCGCCAGGCGCACCGGCGCGCTAGATCCTGAGCACGACCTTGCCGAGCTTGCCGCCCGCGGCGAAGCACTCGTAGGCCGCCGCAGCGTCGTCCAGTGCGAACGTCCGCGCGATCGGCACGCACAGCGCGCCCGAGTCGAACAGCGGCAGCACCTCGTGCTCGAGCCGGCGCGCCGCGAGCGCTTTCTCCTCAGCCGCGCGCGCGCGCAGCGTCGAGCCGTGGATGCGCGCGCGCTTGCCCATCAGCGCCAGCAGGTTCAGCTCGGCCTTGGCCCCTGCGGAGACGCCGATCACGGCTATGCGCCCGCCCGTGCCGAGCGCCTGGAGGTTCTCCGCGAGGTTCGGCGCACCCACCAGCTCGAGGATCACGTCGAACGGAGCGTGCTCGGCAAAGCCCTCCGGCGCGATCACCTCTGCACCCAGCGCCGCCACCTTGGCGCGCAACTGCTCGTTGCGCACGCTCGCCGTCACCCGCGCGCCGCCCGACCGGCCGAGCTGGATCGCCGCGGTGCCCACGCCACCGGCGGCGCCGTGCACGAGCAGGCGCTCACCCGGACGCAGCTCCGCCTGGCTGAAGAGCGCGTCATGCGCTGTCATGAACACCTCCGGCAGCCCACCCGCCTCGGTCCAGTCGAGGCTAGCGGGGACGGCCATCAGCTGACGCTCACCGGCCGTCAGCAGCTCTGCCTGCGCGCCGCCGCCGACGATTCCCATGACTCGCTCGCCAACCGCGAAGCGTTCCGCGCCCACTCCCAGCGCGGCTACCTCGCCCGCGAACTCGATCCCGGGGATGTCCTGCGGCGAGCCCGCTGGCGCCGGGTACAGGCCGCGCAGTTGCATCATGTCCGCCCCGTTCAGCCCCGCCGCGTGGACCCTGACGAGCACCTCGCCGGCTCCCGCAGCCGGGTCGGGGTGCTCCTCGATCACGATCCGCTCCTCGCGGATGGTCGCTGCGCGCATCGGCGCAGCCTACCGAGTCCTCAGCGCTTCGCCGGGCGCAGGAAAACCGCGACCGCGGCGCGTCCCGTGCTCAGCCCGGTGACCCCTCGGATCACAGGCGACGCCCGACGTGCCGCCGGCGCTAAGGTGCCACATGTCCTTCACCACAATCGAGCTCGACGCTGCAGAGGACCGCGGCGCGATCAGCCTCAATCGGCCGGACAAGCTGAACCCCCTCAGCACCGAGACGCTACACGAGCTGGCCGAGGCCGCGCGCTGGTTCGATCAACGCCCCGAGGTAAAGCTGGTGGTGGTCGGTGGCAGGGGTCGGGCGTTCAGCTCCGGAGCGGACGTGTCCGCGTTCGCGGGCGTGGGCGCCGACCCGGGGCTGTCGGCCCGCCGAGCGGGAGCTGATGCGGGCCGACTGATGGTCGAGGCGATCGAGTCGATGCGCGCCGTCACCATCGCTCGCATCCACGGCCACTGCGTCGGCGGGGGCGTGCTCCTGGCGGCCGCGTGCGATCTGCGTGTGGCGGCCGACACGACCCGCTTCTGTATCCCCGAGGTCGACCTCGGCATCCCCCTGGCCTGGGGTGGCATTCCTCGCCTCGTGCGCGAGATCGGTCCCGCCATGACCAAGGAGCTGGTGCTGACCTGCAGGCCGTTCATGGCCGCGGAGGCCAGGGAGCTGGGGTTCGTGAACCGGGTCGTCGATGAGGATCATCTACAGGCGGCGGTGGAGGAGCTGGCCGCGCAGCTGCTCGGCAAGTCGGCCTTCACGCTCGCGGTGACCAAGCGCGGAGTCAACGCCGCCGCTCGAGAGATGGCGTCGACCTCGGGGGCGTGGAGCGACGCGGACACGCTCCTCAGCGCATTGAGCGACCCCGAGTCGCGCAGCGCCGCGCGGGAGGCCCTCGAGCGGCTCAATCGCCGCTGAGGGAGCGCCCAGTCGACCCGAGCTGCCCGTTGCGCGCTCTCGCGACAGAGGCCGAGCGACTCGTCGTCTCGACGCCGCTGCCCTCGGTTGAGGCGTCAGGCGGCTGGCCGGCGAGGCGCCGCGGCGCGCATGCGGGAGCGCTCGCGGCCCGGATCCGCGAGCCTCGAGGCGGCTAGCACGCCGCCGATCCCACCGAACAGATGCGCCTGCCAGGAAACGCCCGCGTGCGGGATCAGATCGACGAGCAGCACACCACCAAAGAGCACGCCCACGAGCACACCCAGCGCCACCTCGGCCAGTCGTCGGTTGAACACCCCACGCGAGATCAGGTAGGTGGCATAGCCGAAGACGACCCCACTCGCGCCAACCGTGTCACTACCGGACGGTGCGATCAGCCACACCCCGAGCCCACTGACCAGCGCAACGACCGCGGTGACGTACAGCAGCCGCCGTGCCCCGGCGAGCGCAATCGCAAGACCGAGGATCACGAACGGGATCGTGTTGCCGACGATGTGGGCGAGGCTCACGTGCAGGAACGGCGCGAAGACGATGCCGTCGAGATGCGAGACGCTGCGCGGCACGATGCCGTCGCGATCGAGGCGATAGCCGTCGCAGAGATTGACGACCTCGACCGCCCACATGATCGCGACCAGCGCGACGAGCGCGCGCAGCCCGTCGCGCTGAGCGGGGTACTTCCGGCGGACACGCTCGCGTACGCTCACCAGCCAAGCATCGCAGCTTCAAGCTCCCGGGCCGCTCTGCGGTGCTCGCTGCCCCGGCGCGATCGTCTCGGTCGGGGTTTACCGCGATGATGTCAGGCGTGGGGGGCATGATCGACTGCCAGAAATGTGCCACGTCCAACCCGGAGGGCGCCGCGTTCTGTATGGGATGCGGCGCGCCACTGGTGCTTGTGTGCGCCTCCTGCGGCGCCGAGGCGCCTGCGGGCGCCCGGTTCTGCAGCGCTTGTGGCTCACCGCTCGGCCTGGCCGCGCCGGCCGATCCCGTGGCGGAGCCCTCCGGCGGGGATGCACACGAGGAGCGCCGGACGGTGACCGTCCTGTTCGCCGACATCTCGGGCTTCACGGCGATGGCCGAGACGCTCGACCACGAAACCGTCAAGCGGCTGATGGAGCGCTGCCTGACGCGCCTGGGTGCGGAGGTGGAGAGGTTCGGCGGGCACGTGGACAAGTACATCGGCGACAACGTGATGGCCCTGTTCGGGGCGCCGGTTGCGCACGAGGACGACCCCGACCGGGCCGTCCGGGCGGCCTTCGCGATGCAGGGCGCGATGGAGGAGCTCAACCGCGAGTTCTCACCGCGGTTCGGCGTCCAACTCGCGCTGCGGGTGGGCGTCAACACCGGTGAGGTGCTCGCCGGACGGATCGGTCAGGGCTACACCGTGCTCGGTGACGCTGTCAACGTCGCGGCGAGGCTCGAGTCCGCGGCGCCGGTCGGCGGGATCCTGGTCGGCGAGCGCACCCAACGCATGAGCTCCCGTGCGATCTCCTACAGCGAGGTGCCCGCGCTGCAGCTGAAGGGCAAGCGCGAGCCGGTTCCGGCGTGGGAGGCGGTCGAGGTCAGAAAGGCCGGGCGGGCCGAGCCGGGACAGTCCCCCTCCACGCCGCTGATTGGCCGCGAGGAGGAGCTCACGCTGCTGGAGACGACCTTCCAGAGGGTGCAGCGCGATGGCGCTTCGCACATGGTGACCATGATCGGGCAGGCCGGCGTCGGCAAGTCGAGGCTGTTGCAGGAGTTCGAGCGCACGCTCGACGGGCGGAGGGCGCCGGTGAGGGTGCGCCGCGGGCGGTGCCTGGCGTTTGGCTCCGGGGGTGTCTACTGGCCGCTGGTGGAGATCATGCGCGCCGAGTGCGGGATCGGCGAAGCGGATGAGCCCGCGGTGGTTCGCTCGAAGCTCACGGCGCGGCTGGGGCCGGCGCTGATCGCACTGGAGGGAGAGGACCAGGTCGAGCGCCGGATCGCGCCGCTCGCACGCCTGCTCGGGGCCGATGACGCAACTGAGCCGTCGGCCGACGAGCCGGAGGAACAGCAGAGCGCGCGCGAGGCTTTCTTCGGGGCCGTCCGCGCCGTTCTCGAAGCACTCTCCCACGAGCATGTGACCGTTCTGGTGTGGGAGGACATCCACTGGGCGGATGAGGGAACACTCGATTTGATCGTCTACCTCTCCCGCTGGCTGCGGGCCCCGGTCCTGCAGCTCTGCCTGGCCCGCGACGACCTGCTGGAGCGCCGGCCCGAATGGAGCACGGTCAGGCGGACCGTCACGGCGGCCTTCCTGGAACCGCTCGCGCCGACTCACACTCGGCAGCTGATCGACGCCCTGCTCCTCTCCAGCGGCGCCGCCACCGAGCTCGCCGAGACGCTCGTTGAACGCTCCGGGGGAAACCCGCTGTTCGCCGAGGCGATCGTGCAGCACATCGCCGAGGACGGCGGCGCCAGCGCGTCGAACCTGCCGGACACGGTTCAAGGCCTGCTCGCGGCGAGGCTCGACTCGCTCGAGCCGTTTGAGCGCCAGCTCGTGCTGCATGCGGCGGTGCTCGGGCGGACGTTCTGGGAGAGCGCGCTCGAGCCCCTTGCGTCCGCCGCGGGAGAGCCGCTGGAGCCGGCGCTCGCGGCGCTGCGTGAGAAGGACATACTCCTCCCCGGGGAAGCGGCCCACCTGGATGGAGAGCGCGAGCTCGCCTTCAAGCACGTGCTGATCCGCGACGCGGCCTACGAGCTTCTGCCGAAGTCAGCCCGGGCGCGCAAGCATGCGGAGGTCGGCGCGTTCATCGAGCAGCGCTCCGGCAACCAGCGCGGCGAGGGCACCGTCGCGC
>JBOGXX010000241.1:0-22892 GCA_050696475.1 Solirubrobacteraceae bacterium
GCAGGGCGAAGGGGATCGCGCGCCGCGCGCCGGCTGCCAGCCAGCTGCGGTGCGTTACTGCGAGCGCGCCGAGCGCGAGGATCATCGGCAGCGCGGTGATCTCCTTGACCGAGCCGAACAGCTCATACGCGTACACGAGCGCGGGCACGACGACACTTAGCGTGGCGAGCGCCGCCCATGTCCCGCGCAGGCCGGTGCGGCGTGCGAGCAGCCAAGCGGGGCCGGCGGCGGTGGCGAGCATGAAGGCGTTGAACGGCTGGAAGGCCCACATCAGCGAGAGCCCCGCCAGCAGGGCGCTGGCGCCGAACAGGGTGTCCGCGCCGGACGGGTAGCCGGCGTTGTAGTAGTCGTTGATGAACTGCCCGTAGGAGTTGCGCAGGTCCAGATGCGCGTAGTGCTGGCCGTGGCGAATGAGGAAGTCGGCGCCGATCAGGTGCACGGCGGAGTCCGACAGGGTCATGAACGAGGACATGCTCACGCGGCCGGCGAGCAGCACGGGCGCGAGCGCGAGCGCGTAGGCGAGCACGGAGACCGCGGCCAGCCACGCGGATCTGCGCATGCGCGCGAGCAGGGTGATCGCCCGCCCGCGTCCGAGGATCAGCCCGGTGAGTGCCAGCGCGAGCATCAGGTAGGGCGTGGCGGGCGCGAGGAAGTACGCATAGGTGCTCAGCTGCGAGAGCGCGATCAGCGCCGCGGCGCCGACGGTCAGTAGCAGCGCGGGAGGCAGGAAGCAGCCGCTCAGCCGATCGACGAGCAGCCCTGCGCCTGCGCAGAGCGCGGCCAGCACGCATGGGTAGAGCAGCGCGGTGGCGATGAACATCAGCGCCCCCGCTGGAGTCGAACCAGCTGCCGCCGCGCTGCGCGGTCGCCTTCAGGGCGGGCGCGCGCCATGCTACATAGCGAGCGCGCGAGCGTTTCCTAGACTGCTCGTGAACCGGGCGAGGAGGGGGTGTTGAGCGTCACACCGGGGAGCGCCGTGCAGGCGGGCCCCGAGCTGCAGGGCACAGAGGTGTCTTCGCGACGGCTGGTGTTCGCGGGCCTGCTGCTGGTGATGCTGATGGCGGCGCTGGATCAGACGATCGTGGCGACGGCGCTGCCGACGATCGTGGGCGACCTTGGCGGCCTGGCCCACATCTCGTGGGTGGTGACGGCGTACCTGCTGGCGCAGACTGCGGTGACGCCGCTGTACGGGAAGCTCGGCGACATGTACGGGCGCAAGATCGTGCTGCAGGTGGGCCTGGTGGTGTTCCTGATCGGCTCGGCGCTGTGCGGGCTCAGCCAGAGCCTGGATCAGCTGATCGCGTTTCGCGCGCTGCAGGGGCTGGGTGGCGGCGGGCTGATGGTGAGCGCGCAGGCGGCGATCGGCGACGTGGTGCCGCCGAGCGAACGCGGGCGCTACACCGGCCTGTTCGGCGCGGTGTTCGGTCTGGCGAGCGTGATGGGGCCGCTGCTCGGTGGGTTTCTGACGGGCCATCTGAGCTGGCGCTGGATCTTCTACGTGAACCTGCCGATCGGCGTGCTGGCGCTGTTCGTGCTGGCGGCGACGCTGCCTGCGGCGTCCGAGCGCGTGCACCACGTGGTCGACTACCTGGGCACGCTGCTGCTGGCGGGCGGTCTCAGCGCGATCGTGCTGGCGACGTCACTGGGCGGCAACTCCTATGCGTGGGGCTCGCCGGAGATCGTTGGAATGGCGATCGGGGGGGTGCTGGCGCTGGTGGCGTTCGCGTTCGCCGAGCGCCGCGCCGCGGAGGCGGTGCTGCCCCTGCGGCTGCTGCGCAACAGCGTCTTCTCGGTGACGAGCGCGGTGGGCTTCGTGGTGGGCTTCGCGCTGTTCGGCGCGGTCACCTACCTGCCGCTGTTCCTGCAGGTGGTGAAGGGCGCGAGCCCAACCGGCTCGGGCCTGCAGCTGCTGCCGCTGATGGGCGGTCTTCTGATCACCTCGATCGGCTCGGGGCAGGCGATCACTCGCACCGGACGCTACAAGCCGTTTCCGATCGCGGGCACGGCGGTGATGACGCTCGGGCTGTATCTGCTCTCGAGGATGGATCCGTCGAGCGGCCAGCTGGAGATCTTCGGCTTCATGTTCGTGCTGGGCCTGGGCCTGGGGATGGTGATGCAGGTGCTGGTGCTGGCGGTGCAGAACGCGGTGGAGTACTCGGATCTGGGCGTGGCGACGTCGGGCGCGACGCTGTTTCGCTCGATCGGCGGCTCGCTGGGCACGGCCGCGCTTGGCGCGATCTTCTCCAACCGCCTGAGCAGCCAGCTGCAGAGCCTCCTTCCGGCTGGCGGGCGGGGCTCGTCCCGCGCGGCAAGCACGATCAGCGCGAAGGCGCTCGCAAAGCTGGCGCCGGCACCGCGCGAGGGCTACCTGCACGCGTTCACCAGCTCGCTGAGCACGGTGTTCGAGGTTGCCGCGGCGGTCGCGGTTGTGGCGTTCGCCTTCTCGTGGTTCATCCGCCAGCTGCCGCTGCGCGACTCTGTGGCGACGGGCGACCTGGGCGACACGTTCGCGACGCCTCGGGACACGGACTCGCTGGCGGTGATCGTGAACAAGATCGGCCAGCTCGACCGCCGTCAGGGCGCGCGCGAGCTGGTGCAGCGGATCGCCGCGAGAGCGGGCGTGGACCTCGGCCCGGCGGCGTGCTGGCTGCTGGCGCGTCTCAGCGCCGATCCGTGGGCGAGCTTGGAGGATCTGCAGCGGCGCACGGAGATCCCGCTGGCGACGCTCCAGCAGGCCAGAGATACGCTGCTCGAGCACCGACTGATCGGCGCCACGCTGGACGCGGGAGCGTTCGAGCTCACGGCGGAGGGCCAGGCGACGCTCGAGCGTCTGACGGCGACGGGCGCCGAGCGCCTCTCGGACCTGCTCGAGTGCTGGCGCCCGCAGGAGCACCCCGACCTGACGCGCCTGATCGCGACGCTTGCGCGGGAGTTCTTCATCGACGCCTCGGCGCTGCGCGGATCGCCGGCGGACCTGGCGAGCGCCGGCGCCGGCTGAGTGCCCCCGGCTGGATTCGAACCAGCGACCCTCGGATTAGAAGTCCGATGCTCTATCCAGCTGAGCTACGGGGGCGCGCGAGATCTGCCCCATGGTGGCGCACTTAGGCGCGCTTGAGCAGAAATCTGTAAAAGTTCCATGCATGAGCCCTGTGGGGAGCGACGAGGAGGACCTGACGCGAAAGCAGCGCCGCGAGCAGGCCCGCACGCAGCGCAAAGCGATGGAGGAGGCCGCGCTGGCGAGCGCTGTTCGGCGGACGCGCCTGACCCAGCTAGGGATCGTGGTGGCGGTCGTGATCGTGGCGGTCGTGGTGATCTTGATCGCGACGGGTGGCGGAAAAAGCGCGAGCGTCCCGAAATCGCCGGGGGAAGTCACGCCGATCACGACGAAAACCGCTTCGCTGCTAAACGGAATCCCCCAGAGCGCCAACACGCTGGGCTCGCCGACGGCGCCGGTGACGCTGCAGTACTTCGGTGACCTGGAGTGCCCGATCTGCAAGGAGTTCACGACCGGTGCGCTGCCTTCGATCATCCCCAAGCTCGTGCGCACGGGCAAGCTCAGGATCGAATACCGCTCTATGTCGACAGCCACCGGCAACGCGGAAAGGGACGGCGCGGAGCCCTCGGAAATCTTCAAGACCCAGCAGGTCGCGGCCTATGCCGCCGGCAAGCAGAACAAGGCGTGGTACTTCATCGAGGACTTCTACAACGAGCAGGGCGAAGAGGACTCCGGCTACGTGACTGAAAAATTCATCCAGGGCATCGCGAGCCAGGTGCCCGGCCTGAACCTCACGCAGTGGAGCACCGACCGCAGCGACGCTGCACTGGCGAACGAGCTCACCACCGACGCGCAGGCCGCCAACAACCAGGGCTTCACCGGCACGCCGTCGTTTCTGATCGGCAAGACCGGTGGCACGATGAGCAGGCTCGATTACACCAACCCCGAAGAACCGGGGTTCGTGGAAGAAGCCGTCGAAAAGCTCCTTTAGGGATCGCGATGAGCCAGCGGACGCTCAGGACCGTGCTGATCGTGATCGCGACGATCGGGCTCGGCTGGGCCACGTATCTGACCTATGTGCACTACTCCGGCGAAGCGCCGGTGTGCTCGCTGAAGGGAAATCCGTGCGCGCAGGTGCAGAAATCGGCCTACTCGGAGCTGGCGGGCATCCCCGTGGCGCTGATCGGCGCGGTCGGCTACCTGCTGATCCTGGGCACGCTTCTGGGCGGCGAGGGGGAACGCGGCCGTCTGGCGACGGCGGCGCTGACGCTGGGCGGCTTCGGCTTCAGCGTCTACCTGACCTACCGCGAGGTCTTCACGCTGCACAAAATCTGCGAGGACTGCGTGGCCAGCGCGGTGATCATGACGATCCTGATGTGCCTGTCGATCTGGCGCTTCCTGCGAGGCGACCTGATCGCTCCGGGGCCCGGCCTCCCGGGTGAGGAGGAGCTCGCTGCAGGCGAGCATGCAGCCTCGCTTCGCACCGCCGGCTGAAGCTGTCAATCCGTCCACTGGCGCGGAATCCGGCCGAGCAAGGCGGCTGCGGCGCCGACGTGGTTGGCAACGATGGACTCCCAGCTAACGAGCACGACGGCCCCAGCGAGCAGCGAGTCGACGCTCGAGGGCGAGGCGCGCATCGCGCGGCTGTTCGAGATGACGAGCGACCTGCTGGCGACGATCTCGCTGGACGGACACTTCACGCTGCTGAACCCCGCATGGGAGCAGCTGCTCGGCTGGGCGCCTGACGAGCTGCGCGGGCGCTCGATGCGCGAGTTCATGCACCCGGATGACGCCGAGCAGGCGCGAACGCTGATGTCCGGCGAAGGCGGCCACGTCACTCAGTTGGAGGACCTCACGACGCGCTATCGCCACCGCGACGGCTCGTGGCGCTCACTGCTGTGGAGCGCGCGCCGCGACGGCGACACCTGGTACGCGGCGGCCAAGGACGTGACGGACCGGATCTGGCTCGAGCGCCAGGCGCTGCACGATCCGCTCACGCGCCTGCCCAACCGGCTGCTGCTGATGGATCGGGCCCGCCAGGCGCTGACGCGCTTGAACCGCAGCCGCGGCCGCGGCGTGGTGGCGATGCTGTTCGTGGACCTGGACAAGTTCAAGGCGGTCAACGACAACCTCGGACACGACGTCGGCGACCGCCTGCTCGTCGGGATCTCCGACCGGCTGGCGGAGCTGATGCGCGACAGCGACACGGTCGCGCGCCTGGGAGGCGATGAGTTCGTGATCCTCGTCGAGGACATCGACAGCGAGGACGAGGCGCTGGCGCTCGCGGAGCGGGTCCTGGATGCGCTGGAGAGGCCGTTCGCGCTGGGCTCCGCCGACGTGCGGATGCTGGCGAGCGTCGGCGTTTCGGTCTCCCATCACCCCGACACTGACCCCGAGGCGATGCTGCGCGAGGCGGATGTGGCGATGTACCGCGCGAAGACCGCGGGCGGGCGGCGCCTGGAGCTCTTCGACGAGCGCCTGCGGCGGGAGCTGAGCACGCACATGGAGCTCGGGGGCCGCTTGCGCGAGGCGCTGCCCCAACGCGAGCTGGTGCTCGCCTACCAGCCGATCCTGCGCCTCGCCGGTGGCCAGGCGATCGGCGCCGAGGCGCTGCTGCGCTGGCGACCGAAGGGTGCGGGGCACGCGGGTACCGCGGAGGTCCTGCCCTCGGCGTTCCTGCCGCCGGCGGAGGACAGCGATCTGATCGTGCAGATCGGCACATGGGTCCTGCATGCGGCGTGTGCGCAGGCTGAGCAGTGGCGACGCAACGGGATCACGGTGCCGGTGTCGGTGAACATCTCCGCGCGCGAGATGACGGAGCTCGATCTCGCGGAGCGGGTCCGCGAGGAGCTCGCGTACCGCCGTTTGCCGGGGCGCTCTCTGTGCTTGGAGGTCAGCGAGGACGCGGTGCTGCGTGACCCCGAGCGCGCCCGTTCGGCGTTGAAGGACCTCAAGCGCCTGGGCGTCCTGATCGCGCTGGACAAATTTGGCTTCAGCCAGCTCTCACTGGGGCTCCCGAGCAACCTGCCGCTGGACCTCGTCAAGCTCGACCGCGGGCTGACGGAGAGCTTCCACCAGGACAAGGACCGGCGGGCGATGTTCGCGGCGACGATCGCGCTGGCCAAGGAGGCGGGCCTGACGGCGGTGGCGGTAGGGATCGAGACGAACCGCCAGCTGGCGCTGGCGCGAGAGCTGAACTGCTCGGTGGGACAGGGTTTCCTGCTGCATGGCCCCGCGTCGCCGGAGCGCGTGCGCCTCAGAGGCACGGCGGGCTCTGTAACGTCCGCACCATGGCGTCCTCTCGTGCGACTGCGCGGCAGCGACAACCGCCGCTGAACGACGAGGCGACGGCCACGCGCCAGAAGCGGGCCGCGGCGGTGGCTGCGGCGGAGCTGATCGAGGACGGCATGCGCCTCGGCCTGGGCACGGGCACCACGGTCGCCCAGCTGCTGCCGGCGATCGCCGAACGCGGCTGCAAGGGCCTGCGCTGCGCTGCGACCTCGCCGGCGACCGAGACGGCGGCGCGAGCGCTGGGTTTGACCGTAGAGGGTCTCGACGAGCTCGGCGGGCTGGATCTGGCGATCGACGGCGCCGACCAGATCGACCCGCGCGGCTGGCTCGTGAAGGGCGGCGGCGGCGCGCTCACGCGTGAGAAGATCGTCGCCGCGAGCGCCCGACGCTTCGTGGTGATCGCCTCCGCGGCGAAGGCGGTCGACGCACTGGCGCCGCCGGTGCCATTGGAGCTGATCGCCTTCGGCGCGCAGCGCACGCTTGCGAGGCTCGAGCCGGCACGCTTCAGAGACCGCGGGCCAAGCCCGGACGGCGGCCTGATCGCCGACTACCTCGGCGCGATCGACGACCCCGGCGAGCTGGCGGCTCGGCTGAGCGCTACACCGGGCGTAGTGGAGCACGGCCTGTTCGAGCCGGAGCTGGTGAGCCTGATCGTGATCGCCCGCGAGCAGGGCATCGAGCGCCGCGCCGGCGCCAAGCCCAACGACTAGCCCGATCGCCGGGGCCGCGCTCGAGCGGGGGACCGAGGAGTCGAACCTCGCGTTGCGGTTTTGGAGACCACCGTGTTACCGATACACCAGTCCCCCGGGAGGATGGATTGTACGGTCCGCGCACGGCGCTCGTTACGCGAGGGTCCGGCCGTGCCCGCCGCAGGCCCACGGTCCAGCTGTCGAGGCGGGCGTACGGACGCTAAAGCAGCCATGTTGCGCTGCCGACACACCCGTAGCTGTTTGGGACCAATGTGGACATGCCTACCTTCTTTGCGACGCTCCTCGCAGATCGCCGCCACCGGCGGCGCCCTCGCCGTGCGCGCGGCCGAGGAGCGATCCGGGCGCGGGATCTCGCGCGCACGCTGAGGAATCGGGCTGTGCGCTCGGACGAGGGCTTCCTGCTGATCGAAGTGGTCATCAGCGCGCTGATCGTCGGGCTGATCGTCGTCGGCACACTCACCGGCCTCGACGTCGCACAGGGCACCAGCATCTCCGAGCGTGACCACAACGAGGCAACGGTGCTCGCGACGGAATCCCAGGAAGCGCTGAAAAGCGATCCGGCGAGCACGTTCGACAGCGCCAACAACAACTACGAACACATCTACAAGCAGTCCATCAACGGCGAGACCTACAAGGTCACCCAGCAGGCGAGCTTCCCCACCAGCGGCGGCGAAGCGACCGCGTGCAGCGCCACGAACACCACCAGACAGGAAAGCAACTCGGTGGACCTGACCTCGACCGTCAACTGGCCGCAGCAGGAAACTCAAGAGAACCTGCATAAAACAGACCCCCCAGTGAAGGTCTCCTCGGTCACGACGCCGCCGGCCGCATCGGCGCTCGAGGTCGACGTCGGCAACTATCCGACGCCCACCGCGGGCGTTTCGGGCATGACCGCGATCGTCAAATACAAGACGAGCGAAGCCTCTCCGGAAAGCAGTCTCCAGGGCACCACCGAAGCATCGGGCTGCGTCGTCTTCAGCTCGGTGCCCGCCACGTCGGCGATCGTCGAATTCCAGGAAAAGGTCGGCTACGTCACACCCGCCGGCGAATGGCACCGCCAACCCAAGGAAGTGACGATCGCGCCGAACTACACGACCCACTACCCGGTCACCTTCAACCAGGGGGGCGCGATAAAGGCCGAATTCTCCTACGGCGGCTCGACCTCGCCCTACGTTCACGAAAACAACAAAAAAGAACCCAACAAGGTCACAGAACCAGTCGAACTCGACACGTTCGTCGCCTACAACGAACTGATCGATTCAACGCCGAACTTCGTCGTCGGCAGCGCCAAGTACGGAAACACCTCCGGCACCTACGCGAACGACTTGGGCACAAACGAAGCGGCCACCTGGGCGCACACCATCACGACCCCCGTCCTCGCCGGCAAATACCCCAACGGCAACCTCTTCCCGTTTCCCAGCCCCGGCGCCTGGAAGGTGTATGCGGGCGCGTGCACCGCCAACGACCCGAAGGTCCTCAACTCGGCGCTCGCGGACCCCTCCGCGGAAGTCCAGCCGGCGAGCACCACGACCGTCACCGTTCCCACCGCCTACATGCAGCTGAACGTGTATACGGGAACCCTCGCCAGCAAAGGCTCGCTCGTCGAAACGACGGCGTACCCCGTGGTGATCACGAACCCCTCCTGCCAGGACATCACGCCGAACGAGGGCACCGTGTTCAACGCGCAGGAGGAAGAGAACACCACGACGACCGCTGGGACGGCCAACTGGGGCGGGCACCTTCCGCACCCGTTCATGCCGCTGGGGCCGGGCGAACTTTGCCTCGGGCCCTACACCTCCGGCTGGACCCACTACCTCTTCAACACCGCGCAGTATGACCTCAAGACCGAGGGCAAATACGAACTGAACATCTACCTCGGCGAACTCCCGTCGGGCTACTACGGCTCCCCGACCAAGACCTACGAACAGACACTCGGGACCGAAAAAGTGCTCGTGACGGTATCGAAGGGCTCGACATGCTGAGCACGGCGCGATCGCGCATCGCACGTGACGTCCGCGAGGAGCACGGCTTCACGCTGATCGAAGTGCTCGTCGCGATGATCTCGGGCGTGATCGTGCTCGGGGCGCTCGTGCTGATCCTCGAAGTCACGGTCAACCAGACGGCTCGAATCCAGGAGACCTCCCAGGCCAACCAACTCGGGCGCATCACGATGACCAAGATCCTCGACTCCCTGCAGTCGGCGTGTATGGCCCACGAATTCACGCCGATCAACGAAAAGAGCACCGAGCAGAAGCTCCGCTTCGCCGCCGCCTACACGCAGAGCTCTGCGATCAAATACAGCGAAGCGGCAGAACACGAAATCGTCTTCAAAGGCGAAACCCTGACCGAAATGCTCTACCCGGGCATCAGCGGCGAAGAACCCGCGAAATTCGGCTACTCCCTGTCTTCAACGCGCACTACCCAGCTGGGCGCGAACATCGCACCTGGCACGAATGTGCCGGTGTTCCGCTATTACAGCTATGCCAAGAGCGCGAGCGGCGGGACCGAAACCCCGGAGGCCGCGCTCGCACTGATCAAACCATCCAGCGAAACCTCGGAACTGAAGGCAACCGCGAAAGAAGTGGCGGCCGTGGTCATTACCTTCAGGGCGGGGGTACCGCGCGAAGAACTGCTCAGCAGCGAAAAGAAAGCGAAGAGCAGCGTCCCCAGCGAACTGCGCGGTCAGGTCACATTCGCGTTCGCGGCGCCGGCCTCGGAAGCGAGCGTCTCGGATAGCCCATGCCGTTGACGTCGAGCACAGCCCGCCGCCGCCCGAGCCCGTCCGCCGAGGACGGCTTCACGATGATCTTCGCGATCGGCGTGATGCTGATCACGAGCCTGCTCGTGTTCGCGGCATTCACCCAGACCACCAACGACATCCACCTCTCCTACCGCGACACGCTCCAGAAGAAGGCGTTTCTCGCCGCGAGCACGGGCGTGCAGGAATACGAGCACAAGCTCCAGGTCAACTCCGACTACTGGGAGAAGTCGTGTGAAGGACCGCAAGGCACCGTGTCCGGCGAAACCTCCGAGAGCTATGTGACCTCGCTCCTCCCGGCGAACACGACCACCACGAACAAAAGCAAGCTGTGCAGCCCTGCGAGCCCGTTCGAAACTATGATCGAAAAAGAAGGCCCCACCGCGAACACCTTCAGCGTCAAGTCGGTCGGGAGCGCGGGCGGCGTCAAGCGCACGCTGATCGCCACCTTCAAGGTCAGCGGCTTCCTCGACTTCGCCTACTTCACGCAGTACGAGGACGAGGACCCCTACCTCACGGGTAGGCCCGCGTCCGAATGTGAACGCTACTACGAAGAAGCTGGGAAGTCGCGACGGTCCGAACGCTGCGTCTACATCACCTTCACCAAGGAAGACAGCGTCAAGGGGCCGATGCACACCGACGACTCCGCGCTGGTGGAATGCAGCAAAGAAGTGGCGTTCGGCCGCTCCGGCCAGGACGACGCCGTGGAAATCGACCGCGGCACATACTCGAGCGGCGGCTCGGAAGCCAAGGGCCCCGCAAGCTCGCCCTGCTCGGGAACCGGGCCCACATACAACACTTTCAGCAAAACGTTCAGCGAGGGAGCGGAACTGCTGCCGCCCGAGAGCGACTCGAGCGTGCGTGCGTACGTCGAACCGGGCTACGAATTCACCGGTCGCACCGAAGTGACGCTGAACGGCAAGACAATGACGGTCACGAACGCCAACTTCCACGCGGACGAACCCACCTCGGTCCCGCTACCCGCGAACGGGCTGGTCTTCGTGCGCACCGGCTCCGGCGGCTGCAACTACGAATACTTGAACACCAGCGGCCACTCCGACAGCTCCCAGACCGATGGCGAAGAAGCGGAATGCGGCAGCGTGTGGGTGCACGGCACCTACAGCGAATCGCTGACGCTCGCGGCGGAAACAGACGTCGTGATCAACGGCGAACTCGTGCCGACGGGCGTGAGCGCCGGCAACGCCCCCACCGGGACCGCGACGCTCGGCCTGATGGCGACGCGCTTCGTGCGCATCTACCACCCGTGCTCCTTCAGAGGCAACGAAACGGGATCTCTGACCAACCCTTGGATCTACGCGGCGATCCTCTCCACCAGCCACTCCTTCGTCGTCGACAACTACGACTGCGGGAACCAGTTGGGTCATCTCAACGTCTACGGGGCGATCGCGCAGAAGTTCCGCGGGGTGGTCGGACAGGTCGGCGGGAGCGGCTACCTGAAGGACTACCTCTACGACGAACGCCTCGCCACCGACGAGCCGCCCTACTTCCTGGCGCCGCTGGATGCCGGCTGGATGATCGAGCGCGAGACGGCGGAAAGCGCCGGCTAGCATCTGAAAGACGCGCGCCGCGCGCACTCGAGGGGCTAGCGAGGGACGATGAGTGCGGGCGAGAGGACTCGAACCTCCAAGGGGTCTCCCCCACCGGCTCCTAAGGCCGCCTGCGAGGCGCTTGAGGCCAATAGATACGGGCGGTTCGATCTGCCTCAATCCCGCTATTGGAGCTAGATTCGGGTCAGTTGTTGCCCAAAGTGTTACCCACGGCTTGCTGTTACCCACGTGTTACATACGATGCCCGCGTGACGCCCGATCTGCCCACGGCCGCGCTCACGGTTCGTGTCCACAAAGAGCGCCCGTTCTTCGAGGCGATGTGGCGTCAGGACGGGCTCCTGGTCAAGCGCCGCATCGGCCCGGCGTGGCTGATGCAGAACCCGAGCACGGGGAAGTGGGATCTACCGCGACGCGGCCGCGTCGCGCCCGGCTACTACGACGAGGCGCGTGCGCACGTCGCAGCCGCTGCACTCGTCAACGCGCACGCGGCGGAGGCAGCCGAACATGAGCCCCTTGGTAAGGAGCGACGCGAACGCGGTGTGACGTTCGCCGCCGTAGCCGCCAGATACCTGAGATGGCTCGCCGACGTCAGGGGAGCGAAGCCCAGCACACTGCGTGACCACGGCTACGTGCTCGGTCCCAACGGCCGAGTCCTCAGTGCACTCGGCGATCGCCTGGCCGCGAAGATCACGACCGCAGAGATCGAGGATCTGCTTACGGAAGTCGCTGCAGAGGCGTCCGCGCGCTCCGTCAACAAGTACAGGGCGGTGATCCGCGGTGTTCGGATACGGCCAGAGGTCTACCACCTTCAACCTGGCGGCGAACCCCGTGCGAGGCGCCGACAAGCGCCGCGAGCCTCACCGCGGCGCACTGAACTACTACTCGACCGCCGAGATCGAGGCGCTCGCCCGAGCGCTCGCGGCTGGACTTCATCGAGCACCGTCGCGGCCGGCGGCAGGCGGCGCGAGCAACGCCACCGGCGCCGAGCCGACACAGCGACAAGCTCAGGACCATCAGGACGCCGAGCTGGTGCGCGTCGCAAGCTACGCGGGCCTGCGACTTGGCGAGCTGCTCGCTCTGCGCTGGCGCGACGTCGACTTCGCCGGCCAAGCGCTGACCATCGAACGCGCGATGAGCGCGGGTGTGGAGTCCTCGACGAAGTGGGGAAAGATCCGCCGCGTCCCGCTCGCGGACCAGGCAGCCGCCGCGCTCGACAGGCTCAGCCGGCGGCAGCACTTCACGGCGGCGGAAGACCTCGTGTTCGTGAACGAGCTCGGACGGACTCTTGATAGCTGGGCGCTGCGGAGCCGCTTCAAGCGTGCGCGGGACGCCGCGGGCCTGCGCACGCTGCGACTACATGATCTGCGGCACACGTACGGGGCGCTGCTCGCCGCCGCCGGTGTGGATCTCGTGACGATCCAGGCCGCGATGGGGCACAGCGCGCTCGCCACCACCTCGATCTACCTGCACGCACGACCGGCCTCAGAGCAAGCGCAGGTCTTCACGCGCGCGTTTGAGTCGAGACCGACATCGCTGGAGGATGTTCCCCGCCCGAGCGCGCGAGTGGCTGCCGTCGATCCGTGACCGAGAACTTGACCGACGTCGTGTTGTCCGGAGGTTTGCGCTGACGGTCGCAGCCCGGTCCGCGCCTCATTACGGTCATCCTGTAATGATTGCGCTACATTACAGGTTGCTTGTAATGACCCAATTTTCGGGAAAGAACCCCTACCGGCCAGGCGTGGGCGTGCGCCCTCTGTTTCTGGCTGGTCGCGAGGCGCCCCTGCGACGCTTCGCCGCCATGCTGCGCGCGGCGCCAGAGCAGCAGGCGAGCATGCGGGTGACCGGTCTGCGTGGCGTCGGCAAGTCCGTCCTGGTGGAGGAGTTCGCCGACCATGCACAGGAGCTCGACTGGGAGCCGGCGCTTCTTGAGTTGCAGCCGTCGCACAACACCGATGAGGCGCTCACGGCGGTGCTCGGGGCGCTGCTCGAGCGCACGCGCCAGCGCCTCTCACGCCGCGAGCGGCTGCGCTCGGCTGCCGGCCGGGCGCTGCGGGCTGCCAGCCTGTCCTTCACCTGGGAAGACGTCTCGCTCGGGATCGCCTTCGGGTCACAGCGTGAGGAAGATCTCGCGCGCGACCTTTTCTCGACGGTCGAGCTCGCCCGCGCCAAGGGTCGGGCCGGAGTCGTCCTGCTGCTCGACGAGGCTCAGCTGGTGCGCGACGAGCGCGACCGCCACGGCGAGCATCCGTTGTCGCTCCTGATCGCGCCGGTGGTCGCGCTGCAGCGGGCAGAGCTGCCGCTCGCCCTGGTCCTCTGCGGCCTGCCGACCCTGACGGGCAACCTCCAGAAGGCCCGCTCGTACAGCGAGCGGCTCTTTCGCGGCGAGGACATCGACTCGCTCGCGCCCGCGGATGCGATTCAGGCCTTCATCCGACCCCTCGAGCAGACGGCCCGCCGGGCCGACGCCAAGCTTGCAGAGACCGTCGTGAGCGAGGTCGAGGGCTACCCCTACTTTCTCCAGCTGTGGGGATCGGAGCTGTGGGAGGCGGCGGACCTGGCCGGCGTGGACCGTTTCACCAGCAAGCTGCTCGTCGCTACCCGCCCCGACATCTACGGGCGCCTCGACCGCGACTTCTATGAGCCGCGCATCGCAACGCTGACGCCCGCCGAGCAAGACCTCCTCGCAGCGTCCGCCGAGTGCCCCTACCCCCCGCTGCGCTCGGCCGAGCTCAGCAGCGCATCCGAAAAGACGCCCGGCAACGTAAACGTCCTGCTCGGCCGCCTCGTCGACGCCGGCGCACTCTACCGAATCCGCAAGGGCGAGTACGCCTACACCGCACCCAGGTTCCGTGACTACCTCCTCCGCCGAGGAGCCCACTGAGCCACGCAGGCAGGGCGCGCGTCAGCGTCGCTCCCATGAGGGGGTACCGTGACCCCCGTGCTGCTGCGATGCACCAGAGGATTCCTAAAGCTGGTCGGCAACCGGGCCGGGGCGCTCGTTGAGGCCGAGCCGGGCATCGATGACTGGCATGCCAATGTGTTCGTCATCGAGCGCCGCAAGTGCCTGCTGCTCGTCCATGCGGACACGCTGTTCTCCGTCCTCGACACCGACGTCCGCGTAGCGCAGCTGGATGATCTCGGCCTTTACGTCGCAACGCTCGTCGTCGATGCGCTCGCCTCTGAGGGGCTCGCCGGCACGACGCTCGGCCCGGTGGACCCGTCCGGTGTGTTGGTCGCAAGGACCGCGGGTCGCAGCGTGCTTGGCCACATGAACGAGATGACGTTCGAAGCGCGGCACCTCATTGCGCAGGAGGGCGGCCTACGCCACACCGATCTCGACGGCGTGAACCGCAGGCTGCGTCGTGGGCTTCATCGGCGGGGCGGCGGCTACGTCGTGCCGCTCGAGCGCGCCGCCGCACGCCCGGCCTGACACCACCGCGCGGATCCGGCGCAACACCGTCGTGGAGCGAAGGCAGGAGTGTCCGACTCGAGCCCACGGATGATCGCGCAGCGCCGGGGGAGCGACTACGCCCTCTCGACACGGACAGCCCGCAATCAGGCTCGAAGCAGTAGCCGACGAGGTGTTGCCCAGCGCTGCTCCTCCTCGTCCTTTCCGGTCGTCTGCTTGACCTGCGCTTGCACGCTCGGTTTGGCCGCCAAGCACAAGCGCTGCGCGAGGGGACACCTCGTTCTGCGATGCCCTCAACCCCGAGCTTTCGTGTGCCCCGGGGATGGCCGACGCAACCCCGGTCCGATGTGGTTGTCTTAGCTGTCATGAGACGGGTCCTGGCGATAGCTGTCTGGATTGCACTGTCTGGCGCGAGCGGCGCCGCTGCAGCGCCAACGTTGATCGCGCCGCTGCACGGGGGGACCACCATCGAGTCGTTCGGCGACCTGGAGGTGTGGAGTGACTACAACGCGACCGACAAGAGCTGGCACCTCGTCGTCGACAGCGACGGCCTGATCTCGACGCCGCCTATTCCCGCCGCCACACGTACGATCGAAGCCGACGTTGGTCCTGGTCCATCCGGCGCACCGCTACTCGTCTACAAGGTCTGCCGAAGCGGCTGCCATCTTGTTGTTTCAGGAGTAGACGGAAGCGATCCTCGCACCGTCCCCGGCAGCGACGCGGCGCGGGATCCGACGATTTGGGGCGATCGGGTCGCTTGGGTGAGGGACGCGAATCAAGTCATGACAAGCTCGCTCGACGGCAGCGGGCGAAGAATGCTTCGCGGCGCGCCGCGAAGGGTATGCCAGCCGGTGAACAAAGCGACGCGCGCAAGCTGCGAAACCACTGCGAACCGCAGCGTCACCGGTCTGCAGCTGTACTACGGTCGGCTGGCGCTGACCGACTCGTTCTACACCAGACACGGAAGCGGGAACGGGGAAGGCGAGGTGCTGACCGAGGCGGTCAAGGGCGGTCCGCAGCATCTCATCGCGCTGGAGGGGGTTGAAGAAGGCGGGGGAGAAACGTTCTGGCTCGGTCTCTCGTGGTCGGAAGGGAACCTCTACTTCTACGCGGACGGTCTTCCCGAGTGTGTCGAACAATGCATCTACGTGTATGGATTCGATCCCAGACACGACACGTACGTTCGAGCGACCGAGTCCACCGAGCTGACCGGATTCTCGATGGCAGCAGGGCATCGGGCGTACGAAGCGACCGCTCCCGGCAACGGCGAAACCACTCCGAGGGCCTGCGCGGAAGCACTCAAGGGCGAACCGGCCGGGGAATACCTCACCACGGTGACTCCATGCGTCGTTCGCCTGAGCGCTCCGATTGCGTTTAGACCAACACGCCCACCTATCTCGTTTCCCTGATGGCGTCTTTGCTGCTTGGTGAGCGTAGTCTGCTGTGCTCGAATCCGAGGCCGGCACACCCTCCCGTCGCGTCCGCCGCACGGCTCACGACCTTCGCGTCATGCTGCGTCCCGCCCTAGTGTTCAGCGACCGATGCGCCCGCCACACGCCAAGCGATCCTTGCCGTTTCGGGCCGCCCGGCTGGCGCGGCGCTTGCCCGGGCTGGGACTGGTGGCTGGCGCCTGCGCGCTCGGGGGATGCGCCAGCGTCGCCGCTTCCGGCTCGCCGGGCTCGTCACGAGCAGAGGTTGCTGGACCCGTCGTGCAGGGGCACACGCTGCCAGGCGACCAGCTGCTGGCCGGGCCGGTGCTGCTGGAGCACCGAGCGGTATGGGTGGAGGCAGGCCACCGGCTGCTCGTACGCTCGCTCGACGCGCACGGCCGCACGCGCACGCTGTTCTCCACCTCAGCGACCCCGGGAGCGCCGAAGGGCACGCGCTGGCCGTTCTTCGTGCGCAGCATCGCGGCCGGTGATGGGCACGTGGCATTCATCGAGTCGGTGACCCCATGTGCTTCTGCTCCGCCTCGCACCCGGACGTGCTCGTCGGGCGATGGCGAACGGTGGCCCGATTCAGTCACGCTGCTCGCGGGTCGCCCGGGAGCGATCAGGCCGGTAGAGTCGATCGTCCATCCCCGTTGCAGCGAGCGACAAGAACCGCAGACGGTGGAGGTTGCGCGCGCGGGCTTGGTTGTCAGTGAAATGGCGGTTCCATGCAGGCGGGCACCCGTTTCGCGTCTAGCGCTGCGGAGCTTCTCCGGCCGGCTCATACGGGTGCTGCGCAACGGGGCACCGGTCGTCTCGTCGTTCCTCGCCGCGGGCGACTGGGTGGCGCTCTTCAAACCTGCCCTGGTCGTCGGCAAGCAGGACGAAGTGCAGATCATCCGCGTCAGCAACGGACAGGTCGTGCGGAGGCTACGTCCCAGGCCCCCCAGCGAACAGATCGCGGCCTTCGCCCTGGATAGCTCGGGAACGTTCGCCCTCATGACCGAACCGCGTCGCGGACCCTGCGGGCTACACCTCGCCTCAGACGTGCTGAGCATCGGGCAGATCGGACAGCCGGGCCTGCAGGTCCTGACCAAAGAAGCCCTCGGGGAGGAACAAACGACCACGGCATTGGCCCTAGCCGGCGGGCAGGTGGCATACGCGCAGCCAACAGGCAGCTGTGCTCCAGCCAGCCAGATCGTGGTCGCGAGCCCCGGTGCTCCTCCCACGCCCATCCCGGGACTGGAACTCGGGACCCGGCTCGTCTTCGATGGCAGCGTCCTCGCCACCACCCACCACGATACCGTGCAACTAGCCGCGCTTCGCAGACCCTGATTGCGAGAGGCGGCTCTAGCCGGGCTCAAGTCGCAAATCTACGCTCACAAGTGGCGCCGGCACGACACAGCGCTGATCCCGCGCGCATCCCCGCTCGGCTACTGCTTCGTCGCCGAAGTGACAGTCCGCCTCCTCCGCGGCGAGACTGATGGTTTGGACGAGCAGCAGTGAAGCCAAGAGGAGGAACACTCGCTTCTGCTTCGCGAGCAGGAGCGAGCGTGTCGTGTGCGGACGCGGTTCGCCCGGCGCTTCGGCGAGCGAGCCGGCCACGGCCAGCTAATGGTTCGTCCGGAGTTTGATCCCCGTTTGATCCCCGTGCGCCTCTGCGAAGTTCGCGACGCCCTCACCAAGGCGCATCCAAGCTCCTGGGACATCGCCGTACACCCCGGATGGCGCGCACTCTGGCGCGCCGATGTAGAAAAGCTGGCTAAGGGCGAGTCGAACGCAGGCGAGTTCGGGATCAACACCGCTAACGGACGCAACGTCAAGCGGCTCTTCGAGCGAGTAGGCGTAGATCCCTTCGCCACCGCCTGCGCCGACGACCTTGCGAAGCTCGAGAAGCTCGTCCAAGAGCGAGGCGAGATCGTTCACACAGGGAAAGCTCCCCCAAGCTTCTACAAGGAAAACGCCACGGGCTGGCGAGAGTTTGTCGCCGAGCTCGCGCAGGGGGTTGACGCTGCTTGCGCCGATGGCGCACGCGACCTCGCCGGAAAAGCTCCGTGGTAACCGTGGTATCGACCTCGGAGTAGCGAACGGCGACGCTACGAAAGCACGGCCGCGACGCGACAGGCCGTAAACGCCACACGCGCGTGTGTTGCCTCAGCGAGCCGCGACGAGGACCGAGCCGCCGGCATACACGTGTGCCGGCGCTCCCATGAAGGACTTGCGGACTAGCGTGGGCTCCTGGCCGACAGGTACCACATCGAACGCGAACTCGATGCCGGTCGTCGCCGCGATCTTCACGAGCGTCTCGATCTGCGGGTTCTTCTCGCCGGACTCCAGCTCGACCACGCGGGGCTGGCTAACGCCGAGACACTTGGCCAGCTCGCGCTGCGACAGGCCGTTTTCTGAGCGGTAGGCGATCAGACGGGCAGCGACTGTGCGCGCCAGCGCCAGGCGTTCCCACTCGGCGGCGAACTCGGGGTCGGCCTCCAGCGCGGCGGCAAGCACCTCATCGGCCGTCTTGATGCCCTTCGGCCAGTGGCTCGGCGTCTCGGTCATAGCCTCATGATAGGTCATGGCTTATCGATTTTCAATGGTCTGTCATAGTGCTCTCCACGAGCCCGAGCGCGCTCGATCAACGCGGCGAAATCCTTGTGTCGGTCGATGGCGAGGATCACGTAGAAGTCGCCGGCTCGGCGGTAGATCGCTCGCCAGTCGCTTCGGCCCTGCCGCGGGCGCAGCTCGCGCAGCGTTGCCGCACGGTCGCCCTTCAGCGGCTTCATGTGCGGCGGTCCGAGGTGCTCGCCGAGTTCTCCCAACTTGCGAACGGCGTTGAGCAGCGCGCGGTGCTCCTCCTTGGACTTCATCGCCAGCAAGTCCACGACCGCGTCGGGATCGTGGATGACCCCGTGACGCCTCGGGCTCGCTTGCGTCATCGGCGCAACCTACCCGCGTCCTGGGATGGCATGCCAGCGCCGAGCTCCAGTCGCATCTGTGTGTGGCTGGCGGTCCGCTCGTAGGCGGCGGCCACTCGATCGAGAGCCCGGTCACGGTCGCGGTGGCCGTAGAGCTTGCGGACCAGCTCGCCGCCGTCGGTATGCCCGAGCGCGATCGCCACGTCCTCGGAGGGCAGTTCAAGCTCGTTGACCATGTACCAGCCGGCGAAGTGCCGGGTCGCCAGATAGAGGCTCCCCTCCCACCCCGCCGCCGCCCTGACGGCCTTCCAGTGGTAGGCGCGAGCCGAAGCGGTCCAGTGGCTCCCGCGGATTGGCGCGAAGCAGAACTCGCCTTCGACCGGGAGCGAGAGGATCGCCTCGCGGGCGGGCTCGGTCAGCGGCGCCTCGCGAGCCTGACCGTTCTTCGGCGACGTAAACCTGCGGGCCGTCGCGCTGAACTGCTCCACGACCCGAATGCGGGAGCGAGCGAGATCGACGTTGACCTGTCGCAGCGCATCCAGCTCGCCTGGCCGCAGGCCCGTGAACGCGGCAACCTGAAGCCAAGCCGCAAACGAGGGGCTCGCCAGCTCGCGTGCACAGCGGATCAGCTTCCAGACCTGCTCCTCACTCGGCGGCTGCTCATCGCGACGACCAGGACCACGCGATATCCCCAGCCGCGCAAACGGGTTCTGGCGCACCATTCGACCACCCTTCGCCGAGGCAGCGTCGTTGAACATCGCCCGTAGCGCGGGAATCGTGCCGTTGCGCTTGCCGCCCGCGAGCCACTCCGCGACCACGGTGTCGTCGATCGTGTCCATTCGGCGCGTGCCGTAGCGATCGACGAACGCCCGCGTGCGCTCGCGATTGTGGATGTTTGTCGACGCCTTCGGCCGCGCGAATAGCGGGTCGGTCGTCCATCGCTCCCAGAAGCCACACAGCGTCGCGCCGTCCGTGCGGACATCGCCACGACGTGCTCGCGCCTGCTCGCGCGCGCGCTTCGCCTCTGACTTCGTGGCGAATGTCCCAGGACCACCCAAATGCGGGCGAGAGGACTCGAACCTCCAAGGGGTCTCCCCCACCGGCTCCTAAGGCCGGAAGAACACCGCCGAGGCCAGCAGATACGGGCGAATCAGTCAGCCCAGATGAGCCTATTGGTGGGCGTTTCAGGCTGATGCGTGACCCAAAGCGTGACCCACGCCGGCCTGTGACCCACGTGTGACCCACGTGCTAGGTTGACGCCGTGAGCACACGACTGCCAGCCCCATCGATCGCCGTCCGTGCCTATGGCGGCGCCCCCTTCTACGAGGCGCGCTGGCGCTACCGAGGTCAGCAGGTCAAACGCCGGATCGGTTTCGCGTGGCTCGAGCGCGACGCGACGACCGGTGCGTGGACTGCACGTCGCGGCCGCGTTCCGGAGGGCTACTACGACGAACGGCGGGCGCACGTCGACGCCGCGCAGCTCGTCCGCGAGCATGCGGCCGAGGTTGACGCGTCGGGCGAACGTGACGGCGAGCCCAGCCCGCGCGTAACGTTCGCCGAGCTCGCCAACGCGTACCTCGCGTGGCTCGGGAAGGGCGCGAAGAACCCACGAAAGCTCACGCGCGCAAAGCCCGCGACGCTCCGCGATCACGGCTACGTCCTTTCCCCCGACGGCCGCGTCCTGAGCATGCTCGGCGATCGAATAGCCGCCGAGATCACCACTGGCGAGATCGAGGACGTGCTCGAGGCAATCGCCGCCAGCGGCGTGGCCCCTCGCACCGTCAACAAGCATCGAGCCGTGATCAGCGCCGTCTATGGATACGGCGTCAAAAGCCCCAAGTTGCCCATCACGACCAACCCTGCTCGGCTGGCCGAGAAGCGCCGCGAGCCAGGCCGCGGCGTGCTGCTCTACTACTCGGCCGCAGAGATCGAGGGCCTCGCCCGCGCGCTTGCCGCCGGACTCCACCGCGATAGCAAGCGCCTGGTCGCGAGCGACGAGGTACGTCGGCAGCGGCGCGTGGATGATGAGCAGGACGCCGAGCTCGTCAGAGTCGCCGGCTATACGGGCCTACGCCTCGGCGAGCTGCTCGTGCTCCGCTGGCACGACATCGACTTCGCCGGCCACGTGCTCAGCGTCGCACGCGCACTCAGCGCCGGCGTCGAGACCTCCACCAAGAGCGGCAAGGTCAGACGCGTCCCCCTCACCGACCAGGCCGCCGGCGCGCTCGACCGCCTCAGCAAGCGCCAGCACTACGTAGGGCCCGACGACCTCGTGTTCGTCAACGCCCTCGGGCGCTACATCGACCCGTGGTCGCTGCGCGCGCGCTTCAAGCGCGCACGCGACGCCGCCGGACTACGGGCCCTGAGACTGCACGATCTCAGGCACTCCTACGGCTCGCTGCTGGCCGCCGCCGGGGTGCCGCTCATCGAGATCAAGAGCGTCATGGGCCACTCGGCGATCACGACAACCGAGATCTATTTGCATGCCAAGCCCGCGACTGACCAAGCGGCCGCCTTCTCACGAGCCTTCGCGATCGACACAGCTGCCGAGCTCACAGCAGCCGGCTAGAACCAGCCCGCATGGGAATGCGGGTTTCAGAGCGGCGAACGGGCTCCGAACCCGCGACTTCCAGCTTGGGAAGCAACGCCGACACGTTGCGCGAGGTTGTGGGGAGTAGTGAAAGCGGCTGCAACTGCGCGGATTCCGGGATTCCGGCGCGCCCGACGCAACCCGCGACGAGCGCTCGCGACAAGCTGAGTGACCCATCAGTGACCCATGAGCGCCGCGGTCATTTGGGGCGTCGCGCAACACGTGCAGCACGCTGGTCACCCGAGTTCTACCTCGCGGGGCGCCAGCCCAAGTCCGCTGCGGGCAATCAGCGCGAGCACGTCGCTGCTGACCCACGGAGTCGGGGTGTCAGCGCCGCCCTCTGGGAGGATCCCGATGCGGCGCCCCAGCCAGCTGGTCTCGCCGCTCTGGTTGCCGTGTGTGTCGTGCTTGACGCGTCCGCAACGGGCCGCGATCTCGCTCATCGAGAGGCCGTCGCTGCTGGCGGCGGCGAGCACGGCTTCGCGCAGACGGCGGTTGAGCACGATCGGGCTACTTGAGAGGCGGTCGAGCTCGGCGCGCAGCACCGTGACCGATAGGCGCGGGTCGGCGTGGTGGACGGCGAGCGCGTGGGCGGTGAGTGTTCTGAGCGGCTCGTAGCTTTCGAGACTGCCGATCGCCTTTCGCACGGTGACCGGCTGCGGTTTTGCGCCTTCGCCGTCGGGCGGGTGGCGGCTCCAGCGCAGCTGAGGAACGGGCTCGCACTGCGTCGGCTCGAGCCGGTAGACGCGGCCGTGCCGGTCAACGAGCTCTGCGCCGCCGTCCGCGCCGATCATGTCCTGCGCGTCGGTGGCTATGTGCGTCTGGGCGGTGGCGCCTGGCGTGGTGGTGAGATCCTCGGCCGTGAGCGCGCGGCAGTGGCGTCCGTGCCTGTCGGCGAGGTACAGCGCGGCTGTGATCTGAGCGTTCTCGGTGGGCTCATCGGCCGAGAGGTGCGCGATGAGCCGGGGGTCCGCGAGCGTGCCGGCGAGACGGTCGATCACGAGCGTGCTCCCTCCGGCGCCGGGGAGATCGACGAGCTCGCGCTCGCGCCCAAGGGGGTCGCTGTAGCGGCCGAGGCGCTGCTGGCGGTGTGGCGGGCGGACGCCCGCGTGGCTGGCCCTGCGGGTGCCGGGTGGCGATGTCGTGATGGTGCTCATGGCTCTCCTCGTGGGAGGGCCCCGCGGGGTGCGGGGCCGTTGCCCCGACCGCCGGCACGCCCCCGACGGGGG
>JBOGXX010000242.1:0-3225 GCA_050696475.1 Solirubrobacteraceae bacterium
CCGACGCGTTGAGGCTGCCCAGGCGGGGCAGCCGGGTGAAGATCGTCTCGAGCTCGCGCTCGTCGCTCGCCTGCTGGAGCTGCTCGCACTCCTCGAGCGCCCACTCCAGGCGCCCCAGTGCGGAAAGCCGGCGCCCCAGCTCCTCGGCGAGCTCGTGCAGGTGCACCACGTCCTCGCGCGCGTAGGCGAGCTGCTCTGGGGAGAGTGGCCGGCAGTCCCAGCGGGTGAAGCTCGCCGTCTTGGCCACGCGCAGCCCGAGCACGTCGCTCAGCAGCGAGTCGTAGGAGACCTGGGCGCCGAGGCCGGCGAACGCGGCCGCGAGCTGCGTGTCGAAGACATTGCGCACCTCCGTGGCGAACCGGCGGCGCACGAGCGCTATGTCCTGGCGTCCCGCATGCACCACTATCTGGACCGTCGGGTCTGCAAGGACGTCCGCGAGCGGGGACGCGTCGAGATCCTCGGGTAGCGGATCGAGGACGAGGATGCGCTCGGCGCGCTCACGGCGTTCCGGGATCGCCAGCTGCACCAGGCACAGCAGCGTCCGGTAGCGGCCCTCGCCCATGAACTCGGTGTCGAGCGCGAGGCTGCCGGCCGCCCGTGCTCCCTCGGCGAGCTGCCGGAGCCCGATCACCCCTGGCGCGGCGCTCACGGCCTGGCCCCCGGCAGCAGGTAGAGCAGCCCGCCCTGTGAGAGCCCGGCCTTGATCGATACGTCGGTTCCGCGGGCGCGCACCCAGCGGGCGGGCGCCGAGCAGGCGGGGTTGACGGACTGCGCCGGGCCGGCGCAGAAGGTGTTCAGGAACGCGTAGCGGACCTTGCCCTGCGCGATCAGCTGCTCGAGCTTTGGCACGCTCGTCAGGACGCGCCCGTCGTATGTTGTGAGCATCAGCACCGGGCGCCCATCCTGCACGATCAGCGAGCCGACGGCGGTGGCCGACTCGGCCGCCAGCTCGTAGTAGGCACCGTCCTGGTGCGCGCGCAGGTAGTCGCTGAGGGGATGCTGCTGGGATCCCGGCAGCTGGCCCACGAGCCCGGCGTCGCTGACGCGGTCGACGATCGCCGTCTGGTCGGCCTTTAGCGGCACGACCAGAACCGCGAGCAGCGTCAACGCGATCACGCCGGTGGGCGCCAGCAGCCGGCGCATGCTCGCGGGCAGCGCAGGCAGATGCGCGAGCAGCGCGCAGGCGGCCGCGCCGAGGGCGCCCAGCAGCGAGATCCACCACTCGATCGGGTAGCCGTAGAGCAGGCGCTCGCTGTAGTAAACGATCGCCGCGAGCGTCACGCCCAGCGCTGCCAGGCGCAGGCGGGAGCTCTTCTGTGCGCCCGCCGGCGAGGCGGCCCAGGCGATCCCGATCCCGAGCATCGCCGCGACGGCCGGCGTGAAGGCTTCCACGTAGCGTGGGTGCAGGCGGATCTGGTGGCTGAACAGCACGATCCCCACGGCCATCCAGACGCCCAGCGCCGCGGCGCTCGCGCGGCGCATCCGTCGGCGCCTGTGCAGCGGGTCCCCGGTGACGTGCGCCGTCTCGCCGTCCGGCGCTTCCGGTTGCCCTCGCAGCCCCCACAGCAGCGCCGGGATCCCGAGCAGCAGACCCACGAGGATCTCCAGCCCGAGGCGCTCGCCCGAGAGCGGGCCGACGGTACTCAGCAGACGGGTGGGGGAGGGCGGGCCGATCGGTATGTGGTCGCGCTCCTCCTGCGTCGCAACCGGGTAGCGATGGCTCGGTTCGAATTCCGTGGCGCCGAGTTCCGCTGTTTTTCCACCGAGGCGATCGGTCCCGTTGAAGACGAACGCGGCGTTCCACGCGCTGCCGTTGGTGGAGCCGATCGCATACGGGCGATCGTGCGCCGGGAACAGCAGCGTGGCGGTCAGCCACGACAGCGCGACCACGACGTACACGACGCCGGGGAGCGCCAGGCGCACGAGGCGCTGCAGGCGGGTGCCGGGCATCCCGAGATAGGCGAAAAGCGCGATCGCCGGTAGCGCCACCAGGGACTCGAGCAGCTTCACCTCGAATGCGACGCCGAGCGCCGCCGCGGCGGCGATCAGCCACGCGTAGCGTCCCGTCTCGGCCGCTCTGATCGCCGCGAACAGGGCGAGCACGAGCATCAGCATCATCACCGCGTCCATCGTGTCGCTGCGCGCGGTGATCACCTCGATCGGCAGCAGCGCCATCGCCACCGCCGCCGCGATGCCGGCCGGCGCACTCCACATACGCCGCACGGCCGCGTAGAGCAGCGGCACCGAGGCGATGCCCGCGAACGCCTCCGGGAGCTTCAACGTCGTCGAGCTGAAGCCCAGGAGCTTCACGCTGATCACCTGCAGCCAGAGGTCGATCGGCGGCTTGTCGATCGAGACGCTGCCGCCGGGCTCATACGCGCCGAAGAAGAAGTTGTGCCACGAGAGCGTCATGCTGCGTACGGCCGCGTCGTAGAAGGGGTCCGGTGGGACCTGGCCGAGGTGGATCAGGCGCAGCACGGCCGCCCCCACGCTCACCGCAGCCACGATTGCCCACTCCGCGGTGCGTCCAGGCCTCCTCACGCGCGGAACGCTAGTCTGAGCGGCTCGTGCCAAGCGACAGCAGCGACAGCGGTCAGAGCGAGGGTCAGGCGCCAGCATCCCATGAGCCGCGGGAGTGTATGGCCTGTCGCGGCAGCGGACAGGTGATCTCGAACCTAGGTGGCGCGCCCGGCAGCGTGAGGTGTCCGTGGTGCGAGGGCGCCGGTGTGCGGGTGCCGGGCATCGACGCGCAGGCGAGATGGCTCGAGCAGCAGGACACCGATGCCCGCGCGCCGCTTCCCGTGCCTGAGTCGGCCGCCTGAGAGGCGCCGGCTCGAGGCCACGCACGCGGGGTTGCAAAGGCGTGCAGACGCTCGGCCGCTCATGTGTCCAAGCTGACGTGCACCTATAAAGGTCACGATTGCGCACGTCGATGCAGGCGCTGACAAAGCCAGTACCGAGGTGCCAAGGCAGAGCATCCCTGAGATGCGTAGCGAAGCCGGCGGCCCTCTAAAGGGGGGGACGCATCGTCGCCAGAGACGATCACCGAGGGCTGGCGCCCCATACCGGATCCTAGGAGGATTCATGTTGAACTCACTACGCCAGCGCACGGGAGACGAGGGTGGTTTCACCCTTATCGAACTTCTGGTCGTCATCCTGATCATCGGCATTCTGGCCGCGATCGCCATCCCGGCGTTCCTGAGCCAGAAGAGCAAGGCCTATGAC
>JBOGXX010000243.1:0-2420 GCA_050696475.1 Solirubrobacteraceae bacterium
CGTGCAGGTGCTGCACGACGGCAGGCAGTGACATCTCCAGCGGACGCGCGAGCTCGCTGACGGACGCCGGGCCGTGGACCAAACGGTCGACCATCGCGCGCCGGCTGGAATCGGCGAGCGCGTGGAACAGCGGGTCCACGTCATTCTCGACCGGCTCGTATTGCTTAAGCATCGACTTAACTATTGCACGAGAGCGGACACACGTCAAGCGCGAATCGGAACGACCTCGTGGCCGACGTACGAGCGAGACACAGCCAGACGTCTGCCGGCGCGAGCGCGAAGTGCTAGGAGCCCAATGCGGTCAGCTTCTCGACGCGGTCATCCTCGCCCACCATCTGCACGACCCACCGCTTCGCCTCGTCGAGATCGACCGATCGCGTCTCGACCATCGCTTCGATGTCGACCCAGTCGCGCGGGCGGTCGAACATCGCCTTGAACACCGCCAGGCCGGTGCAGCCCACGACGGGGATCGTGCGACCTTCGAAGCTGACGTGGCGCACTTCGGCGGCGACCTGCTGGTGGAAGGGAAGGACGCTGAAGAACACGTCGACTGGGGTCTGCTCCCACCACAACCTGACCTGGCCGTCCTGTTCCGCCTGTTCCAGCTGTAGTCCGCTGATCGCGACAGGCTCGGGGAGCGCCGCGAACACGTCCTTGACTCGGTCTGGTCCGACGAACACGTTGACATCCAGATCTCGCGTGCCGCGCGGTTCGAGCGTGCAGTAGCCGAGCGCGATGGCGCCGCCGATCGCGTGAGAGATGCCCGCCTCGTCCAGGCAGTCGTGCACGGCGAGCAGGCGATCGCCGAGCTCGCTCATGCCGCGAGGCGGATCAGAGGCGGATACGCGAGCTCCGGCCGCGGACGATGGGGAAGCTGCTCGGCCAGGTCGAGTACCTGTGCCAGCACGCTCCCCGCGTGCTCCACCTGCGCACGGTCGCCAGCAGGCGCGAGCTGAAGATCGAATCCGGCTGCGGATGCGATGCGGGCGAGCGCAGCCACCGAGGGCTGGCGGCGGCCGTGGATGTAGGCGCTCACAACCGAGCCCTGCATCCCTGCCCGCCGCGCAAGCTCCGCTTGGCTCAATCCGCTCACGCGTCGAATGTCCGCGATCAGCTCGCCGGCGACGGCGTCGGAGGAAGTCGGCATCGTCCCATCTTAGCGTATCCGCCTAGAAGAGCCGCTATGCCTTTGCGTATTCGCTATGGCAGCCGGCGTATCCTCTCAGCCCAGCGCGACCATGCGGTCGATCGGCACGCGCGCCCGCGCGGCGATCTCGTGTGCCACCTTCACCTCGAACTGCATCTCGCGCAGCGCGTCGCGCAGCTTGGGCAGCGTGATCATCTTCATGTACTTGCACGACGCCTCAGCGTTGGCGGGGATGAAGTCCACATCCGGCGCGGCCATCCGCAACGGGTGGAGCATCCCCACCTCGGTCGCAACGATCGCCTCGCGGCGGGCCGGCGCGAGCGGTGTGCTGGCGCGCGCGCCAGGGCCAGCGCCGGCCTGGTCGCGAACCGCCTGCTCGGCGGCGTCGTGCTCGGCGTGCTCGGCGTAGCTGAGCATGCCCCCCGTGGAGAGCATGTGCACCCCCTCCGCAGCGACGTCACCGGCGGCCACGTACTCCATGATGCTGGTCGTGCAGCCGCACTCGGGGTGGATCAGGAAGTCGGCGCCGGGGTGGGCGGCGCGCGTGGCGGCGATGTCCGCCGGGCGGATGCCCGCGTGCACGTGGCACTAGCCGTCCCACACGTGCATGCGCTTGCCCAGCTCCTTCTCCACATACGCGCCCAGCCACATGTCCGGCCCGAACAGGATCTCCGTGTCGGGGCCGTGCGTCTCGTAGATGTGGCGCACGACGCCCACGGCGTTTGCGGAGGTGCAGCAGTAGTCCGTCAGCGCCTTGACCTCTGCGGTGGTGTTCACATACATCACCACCACCCCCTCCGGGTACTGAGCTCTCCACGCGGCAAGCTGCTGGAAGTCGATCGAGTCCGCCAGCGAGCAGCCCGCGTTGAGGTCAGGGATCAGCACCTTCTTCTCAGGGCACAGGATCGAGGCTGTCTCCGCCATGAAGTGAACGCCGCAGAAGACGATCGTCTCCACATCGGCCGCCGCCGCCTGACGCGAGAGGCCCAGCGAGTCGCCGACATAGTCGGCCACGTCCTGGACCTCCGGCAGCTGGTAGTTGTGCGCGAGAATCACCGCGGCGCGCGCGTCCGCCAGCGCCCGCACCTGCGCCTTCAGCTCTGCGATCTCCGCCTGCGAGAGCGCCGGCTCCGCGGATCGGGAGGGGGCCATCGGCAGCGTGGAGGCGATCGGCAGGTTCATGGCGCCACGCTCGTGCGCGGGCTTGCCGCGCGCGTTGCAAGGCGGACTCCGGGCACTACCACGCCTCCATGATCAGGGACAGGTCCAGGGC
>JBOGXX010000244.1:0-24429 GCA_050696475.1 Solirubrobacteraceae bacterium
CTCCATAACCGACGCGCAGGGAATGCGCGCCGGTGGTTTGCGCACGCCTACGGTGCGGACGCCCGCATTTCGTGGTAGGTTATGCCTCTCTATCTCGGAGGTGGCCACGGAGGGGAGCCCAGCGACCTACGGTGAGCGGAGCACAGGGGTGCATCGCGATCCCAGAGCGAGATCAAGCCTTCTACGCGAAAGCGAAAGCGAGGAACCTAGGAGAATGAGACGAATCAGGGTGTTGCTCGGGCTTACCGTGGCGGTGTGCGCGTTCAGCGCCCTCGCCGGGACGGCGTTGGGCGCCAACAAGCACAAAGCGCACATGACCTTCGGCAAGTTCAGGGCGGACTACCCGTTCGGAGCGTCGATCTCCCCGACGAGCCCGGCGTCGGCGACGGGCTTGGGGGAAATGTCAGAACTGCACGTGGCCGGGGGCGGGCTGCTGATCCACGACTGCAAGAAGGTCAACGCAACCGCGACCGTCACAGCAGAAAAATCGGAAAACTTTGTCGCCAACACCGTCTTCAAGCACTGCATAGGGCGCGTCTCGGACAACGGCAACGGGTTCGTGAAAAACGAAAAGGTCGGCAACTTCGGGATTCGGATGGAATTCCACTCGAACCACAGCGCGAAATTCGGCGCAGTAGAAGAAGGGGAAGTGGTGATCAAGCCGACGCACGTCTACATCGCCCTCGGCGGCAGGAAAAACGCCTGTGAGATCGTGCTGCCGGAACAGGTGGTGGAAAAAAAGTCGGCGAGCAAACCCGAAAAAACATACGAATCAGCCGAATACGAAACGGAAAAGTACCCCGAGTCGTTGAAGAAGTTCCCAAAGGGCTTCCAGGAAAAGCTCGACATCGAATGGGAATTCGAAAAGCTCATCTCCTGGGAGAAGCCAACCGCGGCTTGCAACTACGTGAGCGGCGGAACCGGGACGAGGGACACCACGCCGGGAACGCCTGCCTACGGTTATGTCGTCTTTGAAAAGGGCACGTTCGAAGGCGAAATCGAAGAATTCACGATCAAGCACGGGAACCTCGGGTTCGAGACCAAAGCGGAAGTCGAAGCGGAATAGCTGCACCTGACAGCGATCCGCTGGCTGCCGTGGTCGGCGGCTAGTAGAGGGAGGCGGGAGGCCGAAGCACGGGTCTCTCGCCTTCTTTTTGCCGGTGCGGCTATGACCCGGCCAGCACGGGCACGCACCGACCCTCCTGCTTTGACCGGTACATCGCGGCGTCCGCGCGCTTGACCAGCTCCTCGGAGCCGACCTGTGCTCCGTCCGAGCACGCCACGCCGACGCTCGCGCGCAGCTCTACCTCGCCGAGGGTGAGCTCGAAGGTGTCGCACAGGGTCTCGGCGATCCGCTCGGCGGCGCGCACCGCCATCTCCGGGCCGGGGATGTCGCGCAGCACCACGAGGAACTCGTCGCCGCCGAGGCGCCCGGCGACGTCGCTGTCGCGGCTGGCGAGTCTCATGCGCTCGGCCACCAGCACGAGCAGCTCGTCGCCGGCGGCGTGCCCGAGTTCGTCGTTGACGGGCTTGAACCGGTCGAGGTCGACGTAGACGACGCCGGTGCTGGCGCTGTCGCTGCGCGCGAGCTCACGCTCCAGGATGCTGAGCACCGACGAGCGGTTGTAGCAGTGGGTGAGCGGGTCGAACGTGGCGCGGTGCTCGAGCTCCGCGCGGGCGCGGGCGCTGTCGGTGATGTCCAGCACGCAGGTGATCGCGCCGCTGACCTCGCCACTCGGGCGCAGCAGCGCCCGCAGGCTCACGAGCGCCCGTCGCCAGGCGCCGGACGGCAGCGTGATGTCGACCTCGACGTCGCGGTCGACGCCCTCCTGAAGCACCTCTCCCAGCGCACGGTCGAAGTCGCCGATGCTCTCCTCGGTGAGCGTTGAGAGGATCGCCGCGCAGGCGCCGCGCTCGTGTGCATCGGCGCCGGCAGGCTCTGCCTGCGTGAGCGCGTCGGCGCTGGCCGGCTCTGCCTGCGTGAGTGCGTCCTGAACGCTGGAGGCGGAAGCGGGCGTATCGTCGCCGTAGAGGATCTCCAGCAGACGGCCGTTGTTGTAGACGACGTTGCGCTCGATGTCCAGGTGCAGCAGGCCGACGGGCATCGCGGCGGTGAGCCGGCGCAGGAGCTCCTCACGTTCGGCCAGCGCCTCCTGGGCGCGCATCTCGGCGGAGACATCCATGATCTCGACGAGCACGTGGTTGCGATCGGGGTGGTTGAGCAGGTTGCGCAGCGTGGTATCGACCCACATGTATCTGCCGTCCTTGCGCCTGCGGCGCAGGCGCGTCTGCTGGTCCAGGCCGGTGGAGAGCACGGCCAGCCAGCCCTCCACGGCGCGGCCCTGGTCGTCGGGGTGGATCTGGCTGAGCACGGACTCGCCGATCAGCTCCTCGGCGCTGTAGCCGAACATCTCCGTGAAAGCGTCGTCGCAGTCGAGCACGCGGGCGCCATCGTCCTCGGTCAGCCAGCAGAAACGCGGGGCGGCCGGCGCGAGATCCTCGGCGGGGCTGGCCTCGCCGGCGCGCTCGTCGGTGGGGATGATCACGCCGAGCAGCACGCCGTGGATTTCGCGCATGTCGATGAAGTGCAGCGTCGTCCAGGTGGACGGCTGGCGCAGCAGGCGCACTTTGTCGGCGGCGGCCCCGTCGGCCTGTGCGCGCAACCAGGCTTTGACGACGGTCGCGCGGTCGCCGGCGACGACGTTATCGATGAGCGCGCGGCCCTCGATCAGGCCTTGTCCCCACAGCCCAACGGACTGGGGCACGGGCACGATCAGGCCGTTTGCGGCGAGGCCGCAGACGAGCGCGTCGGGGTGCTCGCGCAGGAGCGCTTCCGCCCCTGCGGCAACGGTCTGCCCGTCCCGTGCAAACGATGTGCTCATATCGCTCAGAGGATCGGCGGGCGCCGGCCGCGGCATGAGCCTTGCACGCCTGGCTCAACGGGAGAACAGGTTTCCGCAATTTCGATGTTTGGAGTTCGGGGAGATCGGGCAATGTGGCCATTGACGTTTCTCTCATCCCCTGGGGGCGGCCCGCCGCTCCTCAGACCCTCCACTCAACCGGGCCGGCATCCCCCTCGTCGGCCCGGTCGTGTTAAGCGGGCCTTTGAGGCCGAATCCTGGGAGGATGCGGCGATGAGGCGCGACCCGCTCGTTCAACTGCCGGATGTCCTGACCCAGCCGCAGGCCGGCGGCGACGCGCGCTACCTGCTGGGGGTGGACGGCGGTGCGACGAAGACCTTGGCGGCGGTGCTGGACGTGCAGGAGATGACCCTGCATTTGGGGCAGGGTGGTCCTAGCAACGAGGACGCGGTCGGTGCGCATGCGGCGGTGGGGGAGCTGCTGAAGGCCTCGGGCGAGGCGCTCGAGCGTGCGGGCATCGAGGGCGGGGATCTTGGCGCCGCGGTGCTCGCGATCGCGGGGACGGACACCGCGGATGTCGCGCTCAACGTCCGCTCCGAGGATCGCCGCGAGTGGATCGTGGTCAACGACGTGGTGGGAGCGTGGGCGAGCGCGACGGGCGGCGGCTCCGGCGTGGCGGCTATCGCCGGCACGGGGTCGAACGTGTTCGGCGTGGCCGGCGAGGGGGCGGACACGCGCTCGTGGCGTGTGGGTGGCTGGGGACACCTGCTGGGCGATGAGGGCTCGGGCTACTGGCTGGGGGTACAGTCGATCAAGGCCGCGCTGCGCGACAGGGAGCGCGCAGGTCCGGAGACTGCGTTGAGCGAGGCGGCGATGGCGTTCTTTGACCAGCCCAGCGTGGAGGCTGTGGCCACGCTGGTGTACTCAAAGCCCTTGACCAAGGGCGAGGTCGCTGCGTTTGCGATCGAGACGGCGAAGCTCGCAGAGCGGGGCGACGAGGTCGCGTGCGAGCTCTACCGGCGCGGCGCGCGAAAGCTGGGCGAGCAGATCGTCGCGGTCATCCGCGAGATCGGCCTCGAAGGCGACTCACCGTTCCCTGTCGGCCTGATCGGCAGTGCGTTCAAGGCGGGCGGGGTGTTCATCGAGCCGCTGACGCGTGTGGTCCGCGACTGCGCAGTCAATGCACAGGTCGAGCCGGTGCAGATGGCGCCTGTAGGCGGGAGCCTGCTGCTGGCGGCGAAAGCGTCCGGCAAGGGCGAGGCGTTTGAGGCCGCCACGCTCGCGAACCTGATCGAGGGCGCCGTCAAGGCGTGAACGCGACGCGCCGCCCCGGTGCGGCCCGAGGCGATCCAGGTGGTCGAGGCGGCCGCTGAGCAGCAGTCGCCGATCAGCAGCTCGACGACCGTCTCGCATACCTCGCCGCGTGAACCCGTGCGTCGATCGCACCCGTCCCGCCGACGGCGTCGCCGCCGTGCCCGCTCATGCGCACGGCAGCGGCGGCATTGCCAAGTCCGACAGCCTCCAGCACGGGCTGTCCCTCGGCCAGGGCGATGAAGAACGCGGCGGCGAACACGTCGCCCGCTCCGAGGTCCTCGAGAGGGGCCTCCACGAACGGCACCGCCAGCTCAAGCGTGCATCCGTCGGGCATCAGGATCGTGCTCGGGCGATCGCCCGCGGTGATCGCGACAATCGCGCCGGTGTCGCTCGCGCGCTCGATCAGCCGGTTGCAGCAGATCCGCTCGTGCTCGCTCACGACCATCGCGTCGCAGCGCGCGGCCACCAACGAGGCCGCGCGGGAAGGCGTGCAGCCGCCGACTCGCCCGCGCGGCGCGTCCCACGTGCGCGCCAGCCCCTGTGGCGTCAGCCCCAGGAACCCGACGGTCCCGCGCCAGCGCCAGGGCGTCTCGCGCGTTACTGGCGCGAGGTGCAGGATCGATGTGTCGAACTCGAGATCTTCGGCGATCGGTCCGGCCCACGCGAGCACCCGCTGGCTGCGCGACTCGCCCTGGCCACTGGTCTGCAGCGTGGTCGTGTGGCGTGCCGGCTGGATCCTCAGCTCGAGCTCGTTGCGGTGGGGCTCGAGCAGCTGCTCGATCTCGCGCTCGTTACCGCGAGTGACGATCTGTGTGCGCAGCCCGAGTCGCGCGGCCTGCAGCGCGCTGTAGAAGGCCGCGCCGCCGGGCTGCGTTGAGCCGTCCTCGAGCACGTCGATGGTCACGTGTCCGACGGTCGTGTAGTCGAAGTGCAACGCGGCTTTCACCCTATCGGCGGAGCCCGTGGGAAGATCGGGCGGCGTGCGCCTCGCACGGCGCCAGCGAGTCGCCCGGGGGCGGCTTGGACGCAAACCACAACGAATGCCCCCGTCGGTTGTTGTCCTTTCTTTGAAAAGATGCTCAGCGATCTCACCCACCGGCGCGAGCCTGTCCGGCGCTCGCTGCTCTGCACCCTGCTGACGCTTGCGCCGGCGGCTGCGCTGGCGCTGTGCCTCGCCGCGCCTGCCCCGGCCGCGGCGACGAGCCCCGCAAACGTGCACAGGCGATCTGCCTATCCAGCCGCCGCGAGCGGCCCCTCGCGCCGGGTCAGCGAGCTGGCACACGCGCGGCAGGCGAGCTCCAGCGGCGGCGCGGCGGCGCCGGGGTCGAGCAAGACCACCGGCGCGACTCCCACGAGCGCCCGCAAGTCCAAGAAGCCCAAGCCCAAGAAGCCGGCTTTGCACGGCAACGCGCTGCGAGCGCTGCTCGCGTTCGAAGCGATGCAGAAGTACTACTACATACCCGGCTCGGACCTCTACGCCGGCGAACCGTTCTCCTATCTGTGGCCGTTCTCGCAGGCGCTGGCGGCGACCGTGAGCGTGGCCTACATACCGAACTCGAGCGCCTCGCTGGCGGGGGTCTCGCTCGCCAAGGAACTGCACGCGCGTCTGGAAGGGCTGAACTCCTACCTGGACACGAACAACTCCGGGGCCCCGGAAGGCCTCTACATGAGCGCGCTGCCGGCGTTCGACGGCACCGCCGCGCCGCCGGTCGGCCCGGGAGGGACCAAGTACTACGACGACAATGACTGGGTTGCGATCGAGCTCGTGCGGCTGTACCAGCTGACTCACGCGAGTGCGCTGCTGGGCAGCGCAGAGGGGATCATGGCCTTCGAGATGGCGGGCTGGGAGGAACGTCCGGGCCTTGCCTGCGAGGGCGGCATCCCGTTCTCCAACGCGGACACCAACGGCGAACGCAACACGACCACAACCGCACCGGCGGCGGAGCTGGGGACGCTGCTCTACAAACTGACGAGCAACGTCGCCTACCTGCGGTTCGCGGAGAAAGCCTACGAATGGGTGCGCACCTGCCTGCAGGAGCCGGTGAACCTGTACGCCGATCACATCGGCAACAAAGGCGTCGTGGAACCGAAGCTCTGGAGCTACAACCAGGGCTCGATGATCGGTGCCGGCACGCTGCTCTACCAAGCGACCGGCAACTCCGGCTACCTCTACCAGGCCCGCCAGAGCGCGAAGGCGGCTCTTGGATACTTCAGCCCAGAGAAGCTGGGCTCGGAAAGCCCGTTCTTCGTGTCGGTGTACTTCCGCAACCTGCTGTATCTCGACTCCGTCACGCATGACCCGCCCGGCCCGGCGATCGCGCAGGCCTACGTGAACTATGCCTGGGAACACCTGCGCGGTGCGCACGACATCTTCGTGGCGGGCTCGCCGGCCTCCGCCCAGCTGCTCTACCAAGCGGCGATCGTGCAGATCTACGCGCTGCTCTCGATCCCGCCCGCCAGCTACTTCTGACGCTCACGTGGGAGGTGACCGGTCGGGTGCGCTCGAGGAAGTAGGCTCTTGGTAGATGACCGAGCCAACGAACATGACCACGGCGGACGGCCTGCAGGAGCTCGAAGCCGAGCTGGCGGCGCTCGAGGGCGACGGGCGCCGGGAGATCGCCGCGCGAATCAAGACGGCCCGCGAATGGGGCGACTTGAAGGAGAACAGCGAGTACCACGACGCCAAGAACGAGCAGGCGCATCTGGAGACGAAGATCGCGCGGCTGCGCGAGAAGATCTCCGGGGCGGTTGTGGTGGCGGACACGCCTGACCAATCCACGGGCGTCGTGAGCTTCGGCTCCACGGTTGTGGTCCGCGACCAGGACGGCAAGGAGCGGACCTGGCGGATCGTGAGCTCGCATGACGCGGCGCCCCGCGAGGGTCGCCTGTCGGCTGAATCGCCCGTGGCCGTGGCGCTGCTGGGGCGCGCGCCCGGCGAGCAGGCGGCCGTGTCGCTGCCCAAGGGCAGGCGCACGTTGACCGTCGTAAGCGTCTCCTGAGCCGCGCCACCTAGCAGCGCAGCTGTTCTATCAGACGCTCGGGCGAGCGCCTGTACAGCCGCGCGCCGTCGCGCAACGCGCGCTTGCGCAGCGCCCGCCGCCGCTTGCTGATCGCCTCCAGCAGCGCCCTGCGCGTCGTTCGTCCGGTGTGCCATGTGTCCTGGCGGTCAGCCTCGCGTCCGGCGCGCAGGCGCTCGGCGAGCATCGCGAGGTCGTGCTCAGCGCCCAGCAGCTCGCCGAGCGCGTCCGCGCGCCCGGCAAGGTTGCGCAGCCGCTCCTCCGAGCGCTGGTGCTTGCGCGAGTCACGGCGCCTGAGCATTTCCGCGGCGTAGCGGAGATCCTTGACGCGCTTGCGCCACTTGTGCATGGCGCGTAGCTGATCGCCTTTGCCCCGCAGTGCCCGCTGGTGGCGCTGGCGGCCCTCGCCGTATAGCTTCTTCAGGTCGCGTTCGACGAGCGCGATGCCAGGACGCTCGGGCAGGCGCCAGGCGGCGAAGCGCTCGCGCAGCGCGGCGAGCTCTGCAAGAGCAGCGGATCGCGCCGCGGGTCCTCCCACGGCGAGCTGCTCCCTGTACACCTTCTCGTCGAGCAGTCGGGCGCGCAGCTGGCGCACCCCTTCGCGCCGACCGAGCGCCTGTGGGTGCTCGGCAATGAGACTGTCGAGCGTCGCGAGCATCGCGTCGGCGTCACGCGCGCCGGAGAGGCGCCCGGCGAGCTCGCGCAGGGCATCGCTGTTGCGCGCATGTTCCTCCCTGCCGAGCTGACGTTCGAGCAATCGCAACAGCGCGCGTATCCGCTTGATCGCCTTGCGCGTCTCGTGCACCACGTGGGCGGCCGATGTCTGGTGGTCGGCGCCGAGCAGCTCAATCGCGATGTCCACCTGCCCGACCCCCACGCGCCGCAGCGCCTCGGCGAGTGGCTCGCCCGGCGCGCGCCCGAGCTTGCGATCGCGTCGACGCGATCGCAAGACACGCCGCTCGCGCTCTGCCCTGGCGAGCACAACGCCGACGCCGACGGCGATCGTCGCTGCGACGGTGGCCGCGAGTGGCGCGAGAATGGAGCGATGCCCAGTCTTCCAGGCGCGTCGTGGTGGACCGTGCGTCCGGCGTCCAACCGCAAGCCGGCGACCTATCGCTGTCCTATTTGTGGTCATTCGCTGCCTGCCCTCAGCGAGCATATGCTGATTGCTCCCGAAGGCGATACGCGCAGGCGCCGCCACGCGCACACGCAGTGCGTGCTACAGGCTCGCTCGAGCGGAGCGCTTCTGCTGAAGGACGAGTGGCTGCGCACGCAGCCGCGCCCGCCGGCGCTGTGGCGACGGCTGCTGGGGCGCGGCTGAGGCGGCTATCGGGACGACGCGAGCGGCGGCTCGCGAGAGGCTCAGCCGCCGACGTGCACGTGCTCGGGCTCAACGCGGATGATGATGCGCTGTTCGCCTGGCTGGCGCAGTGGATACTCGTCCACGCCCATGTACTTCTTGGCCAGCGAGTCGATGTGCTCGTCGGCGCCCTCGCGCACGGGCTCGGCGGCGCGACCGCGGATCTCGAGGTACTCGTAGGGGTTCTCCATGTTCTGCACTGTCAGCGTGACCCGCGGGTCTCGCTCGAGGTTGCGCGGCCACGCGCGACCCTCCGCCGTGTTGAGCACGGGCCGGCCGTCCTGGATGTCGACCCACACGGGCACGCCGTGGATCGTGCCGTCCGCGCGCAGGGTTGCCACGTGGCAGAAGTTCTTGCCCTGCAGCAGCTCCTCTGCGCGACCTTCTATCGCTGCGCTCATCTGATCAAGCCCCTTTCCGCTCGCTGTGATCGTGTCGACCCCACGATAGTGCTGTTCAAGCCGGCACTGCCCGGCGTCGATAATTGACGCGATGCGGATGTGGAGTCCCGTGCGTGAGGACGACAGCGCCACGATTGGGAATCGGGAGAGCGTTGGCCTTCTGCTGAAGATCCTCGCCGAGCGCACGCCCGGCGTGCTCGAGGACTACAACAGGGTCGCCCGTTTCGCCACCGCGACCGCAGAAGCCATGGGCTTGGGGGCGTCGGAGGTCGAGCGCATCGAGCTCGCGGCGCGCCTTCATGACGTGGGCAAGCTCGCGATCCCCGAGAACATCCTGACCAAGGCCGGCCCGCTGGACAGCGACGAGTGGGCAATCATGCGCACGCACTCGGAAGTCGGGCAACGGATCCTCGCAGCCGCGCCATCGGTTGCGCACGCCGCCAAACTGGTGCGCTCTCAGCACGAGCGCTACGACGGTCTCGGCTATCCGGACCGGCTGGCGGGCGAGAAGATCCTGATCGGTGCGCGCATCATCGCCGTGTGCGCTGCGTTCGTCGCGATGATGAGAAAGCGTCCGTTCAGCGACGCGATCACGGTCGCGGAGGCTCTCTCGGAGCTGGAGCGCTGCGCGGGAACGCAGTTCGACCCCCAGGTCGTCGAGGTCTTCGGCGAGCTCGTGCGGCGCGCGCGGCCTTGACCCCAGACTCGATGGTGATGGTGCGCAAAGGCGCTCCGGCGGCGGGGGTCAGTTGCGGCTGAGCCCGGTGGCGGATTTTGCGGGCGGGATGGGGGCGCTGGGCGTGAGTTTGCCGTCGTTGAGCTGGAAGTGAACGCTGGCCTGCCCGCCCGTGGGGTCGGCGAGCGAGTCGCCGGGACGGTAGAGCGGGTAGCCGAGCGTGACTTCGGTGTCACCCTGGGAGAGCACCTTGACGGTGGCGCTCGGTTCCTTGGTGTCGGTTCCTATGTAGCGGTCGTCGATGAAGAAGAACGCCTGCTGGCCGTAGCCGTCGCCCGAGCCGGCGTGTCTGCCGATCAGCACCCGCAGCGTCTGGCTGGGGTGGTAGAGAGTGGTTTCGGTCGGGGTGTAGCCCCGGGATTCGAGCACCGAGACTGCTTCTTTTACCGCTTCGGACTGGCTTTCTTCATGTGTGAAGGCGGGCTCGGTCGCCGTCCGTGTGCTTGCCGGAGCTTCCGCGCCGCCGGCGGCGCTGTTGGGGGTGGCAGTCGTTGCGCTACCGGTCTCAGCGGGCGCTTTGGCGGGGGTGCTCGCGTGCGTCTGGGTGCTGGAGGTGGTGGCGGCGTGTGAGACGGTCGGCGTTTCTGCAACCGTTTCGGTTTTCGTCTGCGAGGCGCCGCAGCCGCCGAGCGCGGCCCCCGCGCCGGCGCCCAGGACGAGCGTGCTGAGTGCCGTGATGATCTTGCGAGGCATCCCATCCATGGTATTCGGCGGCGCCGCGCCCTATGCCAGCGTGATTGCAACCGTGCATCCGGCGCGGTGCGTGGTCGTATAACCATAGCATCACAGCGTCTCTACGGGGAACTTGTCTGACACACCCGCCCAAACGGGGGTAGGATCAGTGCAGAGATGTCCGCTCCGTCAGCACAGATCCCCGGTCCTGCATCCGGCGCGCAGAAACCGCGCGAACGCCGCAAAACGACTGAGCGCGTGCGTGCGGTCTTCCCTGTGCTGCTTGCTGCGCTGGCGATCGTGTTTGCGGTCCTGAACCTCAAGCAGGTCAAGGTCGACTGGATCGTGGGCTCAGGTCACGCGCCGCTGATCATCGTGATCGTGATCTCGCTGCTGGTGGGGATCGTGTTCACGCACTTCGCTGAGCGCATCGGGCGCAGGCGCCGGTAGCACGAACGCGCCTCGCCCGCTGCTCTCGCGCTCGTGCCGGGCCCACCCGTTGGCCCGTGTGAGCAGGCACTTCAGTGGAGCACGATCCTCAACAACAGGATCCCCACTCCGATGGCGGCACCGACGGACGCGTCGAGGACCAGCTCCCGCGGCGTGGCGCGCGCGCGGATCCCCGCGAACAGCTCGCATGCGACGAGGCTCGCGATCGCCGTCCAGAGGGCCGCGGTGACGCCGCTTCCCAGCGGCGCGCGGGCGATCCAGGCGAGCGCGAGCGCGAGCAGCGGCAGGCAGGCGCCGCACATGATGGCCCAGTCGTGTGCGACGGCCTGCGCGAGCGCGGCCGCGCCGAGGCGCTGCCGGCGCTCGAGACGGCCGCCCAGCATCTTCGAGTTGGCGTGCGCGAGCCAGTAGAGCGCGGCGGCGATGACGGTGGAGACGACGGTGTCGAGGTAGCTCTCGTGCTTTGCGCTCTCGGCGGCGAGCAGCGCGCCGATGGCGATGATCCCGTAGACGACGCCGGAGAGGTTCTCGGCAGGTACGACGCGCTCCGCGGCCCGCACGGGCCAGCTGCGCTGGCGCTCGGGTGGCTGTGGGTCGGCGTCGGTCGGTGCGCTGCTCTGGGCGATCACGGGATTATCCGCTCGGGCTCAGCGGGTGGTCGTTCTGGAGACGGAAGGCGGGTCCCCTGGCCTCAACGGGTGTGCTGGAGGATCGCCCCGCAGATCTTCGGCCACAGCGGCCGGGGACGGTCGTGTCCCATGTCCTCGATCAGCATCAGCCGGGCGCCGGGCACGAGCTCAGCGGTGCGCCGGCCGCCGCTCGGTTCGATCAGCGTGTCGTCGAGGCCGTGCATGACGAGCGTGGGGACACCCAGCCGCGTGAGCCCCTCGGCGCGAGATCCGCTGGCCATGATGGCAGCGAACTGGCGAGCGGTCCCCTGAGGGCAGTAGCAGCGGTCATAGCTCTCGCCGGCCAGTCGGCGGGCCTCGGCGAGTTCGGGGTAGCGCTTGGAGCGCCACGTGAGCGTCCGCTCGGCGGCGTCGATGAAGCCGGCGCGATCGCTGGGTGGCGGCGTGAGCAACGCCTGGAGCGCCTGGGGTGTTGAGCGTCCATGGTCGGGCTCGCCGGTGTTGGACATGATGGAGGTGAGGGTGAGCAGCCGACCGGGGTGCTCTATGGCCATCGTCTGGGCGATCATCGCGCCCATCGACGCGCCGACCACGTGGGCCTGCTCGATGCCAAGCGCGTCCAGCAGCGCGAGCGCGTCCTTCGCCATCTCGCTCAGCGTGTAGGCGGCGAGCTTCCTCGCCTTGGGGAGGTCTCCCTGGGAGGCAGCGGCGATCACGGCGCTCGGCTCCGCGCCGCGGCCTTCGAGCTTGCTGGACAGGCCACAATCGCGGTTGTCGAAGCTGATCACCGAGCGCCCGCCGCCGGCGAGGCGCTCACAGAATGCGCGCGGCCAGGAGATCAGCTGGGAGGCATAGCCAGCAACGAGCAGCAGCGGCGGGTCGGTGGGCAGGCCGGCGGTCTCGTACTCGATCGCGATCCCGCCGGGTGTCGTGCTCTGCGCCACGGGTGCAGCATGTCACGTCGCCTCGCGCGCACCCGGCTACGGCTCCTCGCCGAGCGCCTCGAGCAACTTCACGTCGGGGTTGGCGGCGGCGCCCCTGCGCAACCCGGCTCGGGGCCCCCGCGCCGCCGCCAGCGCAGGAGCGCCCCGGCTCAGCGTCTCAGCGAATCAGCACGGGGTTGCTGTACGCGGAGACGTGCGCGCCGTCTGTGACCTGGATCAGCGCCTTGTAGAGCCCGCGCTGCACCCTCACCACCCGGCTGAACGTCGAGTAGCTCGGGCTGCTGGTGGCTTTGACGACGGTACCGCCCCTGTTCAGCGACCTTCCGGGCCGTAGGAACTGGAAGCCGACGAGCGCGCCGGTCTCGGCGGGCGTGACGGTTCCGTACAGGCGCGCATAGCCGCGGCGCTTGGTCGAGCGCACGTGGAACTTGACGCGCACGGCGACGTCCTCGGTGACGACGGTGCTGAGGATTTCAGGCTTGCCGACGGTCGCCACGCGTAGTTGCGTGTTCTCCGTCAGCCCGAGAAGCGGAAACGAGAACGTCCCCGTGGAGCTGGTGATCTCGGGGTTGCCGACCGCCTGGAAGCCGGTGGTGTAGGGGAAGGTATTGGCCTGCAGCTCGATCTCGTGCTGCGCAGCGCCGGTCCCCGAGAGCGTGCCCTCGACGAGCAGCGGGCTGCCGAAGCTCACAGGGTTGGGCACGCCGGCGATGGCCAGCGAGAGCGGCACCTTTCGTGTGGTGAACGTTCGCTGGGGCCCTGCGGTGGCGCCGGCGGGGCTGGTCGCGAGGATCCGGTAGTGGTAGGTGGTCAGCGGCGCGAGCCCGGTGATCGCCTGGCTGACCCTGAAGTTGGCGCTCCCACTGCCGACGGGGGAGAGCGGCGTCTCAAAGCTGTAGCCGTGCGTGCTGCCGTACTGGAAGACGTAGTTGGTGGCCTGACCGCGTGGGTTTACGCTGGCGTTGAGCGTCGCCGAGGAGTATGTGATGGCCGACGCGGCGAGCGTGTTGGCGGCGGGAGCAGAGGCAGCCTGGGCGACGCTCGGGGCGCACGCGTATGCGGCGGCGCCGAGTGCCAGCGCGAGCAGCAGACGAGCGATGCGGGAACGCTTGGGGATGGGCCGAGCGATCAGGCCGGAAGGGGTGGTCATACGTCGACATTACCCCCGTCGCTGGCCGTTCAAGCGTTCCCGCCCAAACCCAGATGCTCGTATGGGGTCGCCCGCGCCGGCGGCGGACGGCTTTCTCTTCGCCGGTGGGCGCCACCATCGTGGAGTCTAAGCTTTGATGCGCGATGCGGATCCCGGATGCGATCGTTCTCGGCGGCGGCGGCCTTCTCGGCGAGGCCTGGATCAGCTCGCTGCTGGCCGGCCTGGAAGATGCGGCAGAGTTCGATGCCCGCGACAGTGCTTGCTACGTCGGAACGTCCGCCGGGTCGATCGTCGCCGCGGGCCTCGCTGCCGGCCTCGCGCCCGGCGCTCGCCTGGGTCGCATCGCAGATCGCGCCGCGGTACCTGCGGAGGGCTCCGAACAGCGAGAGACAGCGCTCAGCCACGCGTTCGCCGCCGCGGCCAGGCTCGCCGGCGCCGCTGCGACCCCGCTCGCGCCCCTGGCGCTCGCCTCCAGGGCCGCCGGCGGCGCGATCGTGCGCCGTACCGCGCTGCGCGCCATCCCCGAGGGCAGACGCTCTCTGGAGGAGTTGGGACGCCAGGTGGAGCTCGCCGGCGTCCGCTGGGACGGCCGCCTGCGGATCGTCGCAGTCGAGCGCGAGTCGGGCCGGCGTGTCGTGTTCGGGGCTCGCGGCGGGCCCGAGGTTTCCGTCGCCGCAGCGGTGCAGGCCTCTTGTGCCATCCCGGGCGTCTTTCGCCCGGTCAGCGCCCGGGGTCGCAGCTACGTGGACGGCGGACTGTGGAGTCCCACCAACGTCGACGTCGCCGAGGTGAACAGCGGCCAGCACGTCCTGTGCCTCAATCCGACCGGCTCCCTGCGCTCGTCCGCCGGGGCGCTCACCGGCGCGATCGGGACGTTCTCGCGCGCCATCACAAGCGCAGAGGGACTCGTGTTGAAGCGCCGTGGCGCGATCCTCACCACGATCAACCCCGACGCACGCAGCGCCGCCGCGATGGGCGTAGATCTGATGGACCCGAGGCCGCGCCGAGCTGTGATCGAAGGCGGGCTGGCGCAGGGACGCCGGCTCGCCGCGGAGGATCAGCGCCGCGTGGCTTAGCGTCGGGGTAGGCGGCCGAGCTCTCCCAGCCGACGCGCCGCGGCCCGACCTCTATAGCGTGTCCTCGAGCTTCTTGTAGGCGATCTGCAGCACATCAGAGGCGCAAACTGCGCTCAGCACCGACGCGACCCACCTCGTGGGACGGGGCATCACAGCCAGGCCGCCGGCGAAGCCGGCCGCTATCCACATGCCGATGCAGTAGGGGCAGACCAGGAGCTGGCCGACGGCGAGGCGGACGCCGCTGCCACGCGCCTGCTCCTCGACCTCACCGGGACCGCCATCGCACTGACGCCGCGTAAACGGAGCGCGAACCGCGCTCGTCACGCGATCCTTGGTGAGCAGCCGCGACGCCTTGTGGGTGGCGAGCGCGACCAGAGCGAGGTCTGTCGCCTCGATCCGCTCTGGCAGCTCGCGCCCCGACCGCCGCATCCACCAGGAAAATCCTGCCACGGCGCCCGAGAACAAGCCGATCAGTGCGCCATAACCGCCGATTGGGACGACCCCGTCAGAAGCGTAGCCCTCGACGGCCGTCATCGTCCTGGCCAAGGCATCGTCATGTTTCCTAGTTACCAGGTTTCAACCGCTTCAAGCGCGATCCATCCGCAGCAGACCGGATCGGGATCCGATCGGCTCGGGTTCCAGCGCTGACGGGGATCGGTGTGTGGGCTCGGCGAACCGGCTTCTTCGTCGTCGTTGGCGCCGGCCGGGTGGCGTCAAATTTGCCACGCCGCGGGCTGGGTAGCCGAAGAGTTCTAGGGCTGCTGCAGCGGTAGGACCCCGCGACATCGTCGTGAAGGTGCTCGCCGACGGCAGGAACCCGAGCGAGACCACGGCGGGTGAGCTCGTTCAGGGCAAGCCCGTGACAATCGGCGCCGAGGACTCCGCCGAGGAGGCGCTGCGAACCATGAGCGAGCAAGCACAAGGTGAGGCGGCTGCCGGTGATCGACGGACACGAGCTGATCGGCGTGCTCAGCCAGGGCGACCTCGCCACCGGGCTCGGCGCCGAGCAGGTGGGCGAGCTGGTTGGCGCCATCTCCGCCCAGTCGTCCCTCCCCGATGCACGTTCAAACCCACGGCACTCCCTGCGCCCGCTGAGCCGACTGCCGGCGCAGGGAGCGCCTGGGTCCGCTCGCTTCCGTTGAGGCGCCGCGGCGTGGGCGAGTGACAGCTAGAATCGCGCATGTCGCGACCCTCCTCCGGGGACCGCGGCACTCGCCAGAATGCGATGAGACTTGGCGGCGTCGATGTGCCGCCAGGGATGTCGCAGCCCATACTTCGGCGCGGAGAACCTTGATGGCCGGCGAAAGCAGCAAGCCTTCATTTGAAATGCGGACCGTGGCTGACGGCGGCAGGCTGACGCTGGCGCTCACCGGAGAACTCGATCTGCTCGTCGTACCCGATCTCCATGAGACGATTCGTCGCCTCTGCGCCGAGAGGCCGCTCGAGATCGTCCTCGACCTCAGCGCCGTCACGTTCATGGACTCCACCGCCCTGAGGGCGACAATCTCAGCCTATGAGACGTGCAAGGAAAACGGCTACGAGTTCTCGGTGATCCCCGGCCCGAAACACGTCCAAAGCCTGTTCGAGCTGACCGGCCTCGCGGACCTGCTCCCGTTTCAGGGCGACGGGGCGCGCTCGGAGCGTTCTGAGAAGACGATTCTCCCAGAGCTCTTCATGACCGCCGATCCCGCCGACGGTGACAGCGAATGAACCGCTTCGAGGGCGCCCGATCGGTCTCTAGCCGACTTCCTGGTGCTCTGCCCGCGGGAGTCCCAGCGTACGCGCCGTGGCCTGCGCAAGGACGCGAGCAGCGCCGGCGCCCGCGGTCTGCGGCGCCTCTCCCCCGACCGTCGGGAGGGCCTCCCGCGCGCTCGTGATCCACCGGCGCGCCTGCTGCTTGTCCGAGCGCTCCGCGGCAATCTCCTCGACGCTCTGCGCGATCGCGTCGAGCAGCTCGACGATCGTGACCGTGTGCAGGTCCGGCGCTGCGATCTCCGGGCTCACCGCCTGGGCACGCTCGTGGGGATGCGGTGCGGGAGCCACGGCGTAGATCGGCTCGCCCGCTCGGTCGCCGCCTCCGTCATCGGCCGGAGGATGGAAGTCGATCTGAACCGTCTCCTTGTCGTCGCGCTCCTCCATCTTCGCCAGCGCCGCTCGCGCCTTGCGGTCGGCCGGCTCCGGCGGTTCCATGATGCTTCGCGGCCACAGCCGGCGTGTGAGGACGACGTTGATCTCCGCGGCGTAGACGACGATCCGCGCACCGAGATAGAGCCAGGTGAGCAGCCCGATCACGGTGGCAAACGTTCCGTAGGTCTCGCTCGCACCTTTCACGACGTGGTGCACGTAGAGGCCGCCGACCGCCTGCAGGATCTCCCATGCGATGCTCGTGAGGATGATGCCCGGCCACAGCTCACGGGTGGGCACCGTGTCCGAGACGAGGAAGCGGAAGACGACGAGGAACAGGACCAGGTTGAGCAGCAGCGAGACCGCAATCCCGGCGATGACCACGAGCCCTCCGCCGAGGCCGCCGCTGACAACACCGGCGGCGACCGTCGAGAGGACCTGCAACAGACCCACGACGATCAGCAGCTTCAGGCCGCGCCAGCGCGCGATCAGGAAATTGGGCTGCCGACGGTGCGCGACGGTGTACACGCGGTTGAAGGCGTTCTCGGCGGCGAGCGTCACGCCCAGACCGGACAGCAGCGCGCCGAGCAGGCCGACCGTCAGCGCGACGGCGTTGCCGGTGAGCTCGGCCGGGTGCGCGCCGACGATCGGGAATTGGGAGAGCGCCGAATGCACCACAGAGCTCTTTGCCGAAGGATCGCCCTGCAGGATCAAGCCGAGGATCGTCACGAACAGCAGCAGCAGGGGAAAGATCGAGAAGAAAGCCCAGTAGGCGATCAGCGCCGAAGCGTTCCCGGCTTCCTGGTCTGAGAAGTTGCGCAGCACGGCGATCGTGACGGCCAGCGGCGCGTGACGACGCTGAAAGCGATCGAACGACCTCACCGGGGCGAGTAGGTCCATAGCCTTCTCTCCCTAGCTCCGGTCACCGAGCCGCTCCGGATGAGACGCTCCTACCCCACAAGCACAACTCGCCCTAGGCGACAGCTTGGACGACATGAAAGCGTCCTACCCGGTAGGGCCCGCGACAACACACCGCGCGCGCGATCGCACGACTGCGATTTATTCCATGCGGCCTCGGGTAACTTTTCCGCCCATGCAGGTCCCCGTCGGCTGCTCGGGCTGGAACCACAGGGCTTGGCGCTGCGCGATCTACACACCCCTGAGTGCGCCGGGCACCGGAGGAGCTCTGCTTCGCGGCGAAGGCCAGCGCGGGGCTGCGCGCCTACCTCCGGATGGTTGAGAGCGAATCGTGAGTGCCAAACAGCAGAAGGACAAACTCCGCGAGTACGGGCGCAAAAGGAGCTTTGACCGGACCCCTGAGCCCGGGCCCGGAACAGACGGGGTCGCAGGGGCCGGCGCGCGCTTCGTGGTTCACGAGCATCACGCCAGGCGCCTGCACTGGGACCTGCGCCTGGAGCACGATGGCGCCCTAGCGTCCTGGGCGATTCCAAACGGCATCCCCGAGGACCCAAATCACAATCGCAAGGCCGTGCACGTCGAGGATCATCCCCTCGGCTACATCGACTTCCAGGGCACGATCCCGGCCGGCGGCTACGGCGCCGGCGAGGTGACGATCTGGGACGAGGGGACCTACGTTTGCGAGAAGTGGGAGCCCGCGAAGGTCGTGGTCGTCTTCCACGGCGAGCAGCTGCAGGGCCGCTACGCGCTGTTTCGCGCCGGCCGAACGGAGAAGGACTGGATGATTCACCGGATGGACGCGCCTGCCGACCCCACCGCACAGGAGATGCCCGAATTCGTGCAGCCGATGCTCGCAAGGCTCTCCACGCTCCCCACCGACGAGACGGCGTGGGCGTTCGAGGTGAAGTGGGACGGTGTGAGGGCGATCGCGCACTCCCAACCGGGGCGCATCGGCTTCGCCAGCCGCAACGGCAACGACGTCACCGCCGCCTACCCCGAGCTGCGCGCGCTGAACCGGTCGCTCGGCTCCCACGAGGCGATCCTCGACGGGGAGATCGTCGCCTTCGACGAGCACGGACGCCCAAGCTTCCAGGCGCTGCAGTCCCGAATGCACCTGCGAGGCGAGGCGGCGGTTCGTCGCCTCGCGCACAGCCAGCCGGTGACCTACGTCTTGTTCGACCTGCTGTGGCTCGACGGGCACAGCCTGATGAGCCTCCCCTACACCGAGCGCCGGGCCCGACTGCAGGAGCTGAAGCTGCAAGCAGCGCACTGGCGCACGCCCGAGTACCGACGCGGCGAGGGGACGGCGTTTCTGGCCGCGAGCCGGGAGCAGGGTCTCGAGGGGATCCTCGCCAAGCGGCTGGACTCCTCGTATAGCCCGGGCGGGCGTGGCGGCAGCTGGCTGAAGATCAAGAACCTCCAGCGCCAAGAGCTCGTGATCGGCGGCTGGACCGAGGGAAAGGGCTCGCGCTCGCGGCGCATCGGCGCGCTGCATCTGGGCGTCTACGACGGACCCGAGCTTCGCTACGCGGGAAAGCTCGGCACCGGGTTCGACGCCAAGGAGCTGCAGCGGCTCGCGACGCTGCTCGAGCCGCTCGCGCGCACGGCCTCGCCCTTCGCGGGCACCCAGCCGCCGAAGGGCGCGCACTTCGTCGAGCCCAAGCTGGTGTGCGAGGTCGAGTTCACCGAGTGGACCCGCGCGGGCACCCTCAGGCATCCGTCCTACAAGGGCCTGCGCGAGGACAAGTCCGCCGTCGAGGTCGTGCGCGAGCGACCGGTCGCCGCTGAGGAGATCCAAACGGAGTCCTCGGCCGAGGGCGGTGTGAAGGCGCTGCTCGACAGCGCACGTCGTGTGCGCGGAGGCGTGGAGGTCGAGGTGGACGGGCGCACGCTGAAGCTCACCAACCTCGAGAAGCTCCTCTATCCGAGCGCCGGCTTCACAAAGATGGACCTGATCGATTACTACGCGCAGATCGCGCCGGTGCTGCTGGCGCACGTGCGCGACCGTCCGCTGACGCTCAAGCGCTACCCCAACGGCGTAGACGGGAAGTTCTTCTATGAGAAGCAGTCACCCGCGTACCGACCCGAGTGGGTCAAGACCACGACGATCTGGAGCGAGCACAGCAAACGCGAGATCCACTACACGCTCTGCCAGGACCTGCCGACGCTCGTTTGGTTGGCGAACCTGGCAGACATCGAGCTGCATCCCTCGCTGTCGCTCGCCGGCGCACCGGAGCGTCCCACGACACTGGCGTTCGACCTCGACCCGGGGCCGCCGGCGAGCATCGTGGAGTGCTGCGCGGTCGCGCTCGAGCTGCACGACATCTTCGACGCCTTCGGATTGCGCGCATTCCCGAAGTCATCGGGCTCCAAGGGCCTGCAGGTGTACGTTCCCTTGAACGACCAGGACGTCACCTACGAGCAGACCAAGCCGCTCGCGCACGCGGTCGCCGATCTGCTGCAGCGCCGCACGCCCGAGCTCGTCGTCGCCGAGATGTCCAAGGCCGAGCGGACCGGCAAGGTGCTCATCGACTGGAGCCAGAACGATGCGCACAAGACCACCGTCTCGGTGTACTCGCTTCGCGCCACCGAGCACCCGGCCGTGTCAACGCCCCTCGCCTGGTCGGAGCTCGCCGCCTGCCGGGACGCGCGCGACCCGGCCCTGCTCACCTTCGATGTCCGCCAGGTGCTCGCCCGCGTCGCCGAGCACGGCGACCTGTTCGCCGAGGTGGGCTCGATGCGCCAGCAGCTGCCGGAGCTCGGCAGCTGAGCAGTGGGGCCCCGCTTGGCCTCCCTGCCGAGCGCGCGCCCCGGGGCGGTCGCCCACCCGCAGCGCCGCGCCCCGAGGCGGAGCGGCAGGCCTCTCGCTCCGGAGGCGTGACCCGCGGAGACGTCGGCTGAGATCGGCAAGAGCCGCTCGACCGCGGGGCGTTGGCTTGGCGGTGGGGCGGCGCCGACTCGTCAGCGCCGCCATCTGAAGATCGAACTTGCGTCCGGTCGTAGGCGGATCGCCTCGGTGGGCCGCTATCGTGCGCCCGCAATGTGCAGCCACCACATCACAGGGCGAGTGGGCCCCGCTGTGTTGGCGCTCGCGATGCTGCTCAGCTTGCTTGGCATGGCCGGCCGGGCGTTCGCGTACGCGCCCGGCTGTGGCCAAGTTCCGATCGTCTACGGGACTCCGCCGTGGGGCTTTCACACCGGTTCCCCGGGCGAAGCCGGCGGCTTCGCCCGGGGCCACGGCGAAATCAACCTGAAGGCGAGCACAGTCTCCGGGATCATCTGCCAGGAAGACAGCAGAGGTGCGATCACGATGACGGTCGAGCATCACCTCGTCTAGAAGCGCCAACTGCCGCGGCGCTGCGTCGAGCGCTGGTGAGCCCCGTCTTCAAGGGCGGCCTGGGATTGCTGGCATTGCGCGGCGGTGCTGTCGCTGGTCGGCGTGCGCTCACAGCGCCCCGCCGTCCAAGAGGTCGAGCCGCGCGTCTCCTGAGCGCGGCGACTCGCGCCGAAGACCAGACGCGGCTCACCGGCCTGGGGCCTGGAGGGTGCGCTATGGCCTGAGGCGGACCGGCAGCGTCTTCAGCTGGTTGGCGAACGCCGACTCGACATACGTGGGCGTCTGCGCGATCTCGACGTGGGGGAAGCGCGCAAGCGTCTCCTCGATCAAGATCCGCAGCTCCAGGCGCGCGAGCGCCGTCCCAAGGCAGAAGTGGCGGCCGCCCGCACCGAACGCCTGGTGCTCGGCGTTGCGCGTGACGTCGAAGCGATCTGGGTCCTCGAAGCGCGCCTCGTCGCGGTTGGCGGACGGGTACCACATCACGAGCTTCTCGCCCTCGCGGATCTTCTGGCCGCTCAGCTCCGTGTCGCGGGTGGCCGTGCGGGCGAAGTGCGCGAACGCGGGGAACATGCGCAGCGACTCCTCCACCACCCCCGGGACGAGCGAGCGGTCCGCGGCGACCATCGCCAGCTGCCGGCGATCTTCCATCAGCGCGCGCATGCCGCTGCAGTAGGTCGCCTTGGTGCTGTCGTTTCCGGCAGCCATCAACAGCAAGAAGCCCATCACGATCTCGTGGTCCTCCAAGCGCTCGCCGTCGAGCTCTGCATGGACGAGCACGCTGGTCAGATCGTCGGTCGGCGTCTCGCGACGTTCGGCGATCAGGCGCCCGCAGCGCTCGAACACTTCCGGGACCTCGTTCTCCATCACGCTGTCCGCGCCATCCGGCGTCGTGTCGGGGTCGCCGGCGCCGACGATCGCGTTCATCAGCCGCGCCCACGCAGCGTCGTCCTCGGGGGCCAGGCCCATGAAGCTGCCGATCACGCGCGCGACCACCGGTTGTGCGACGTCGTTGACCAGATCGCACGTCTCGCGGCCCTCGAGCCGGGCGAGCACGTCGACCGTGATCGCGCAGATCGCGTCCTCGTGCTCGGCGATCCGCTTCGGCGTGAAGCCTCGCTGGAAGAGGGACTTCAGGCGGTCGTGCTTCGGCGGGTCCATGCCGATGAACATCGCCCGCTGCAGCTCCAGCGACAGGCCCGTGTGCTTCGTCGCGGTGAACCCGCCGAGTTCCGAGGAGAACGTCTGCCAGTCACGGCTCACCTCATGCACGTCCTCGGCCCTGGTGACCGACCAGAAGCCGTCCTCGTCGGGGTACTCGGTGATCCCGTCAGACCAATGCACCGGGCACTCCGAGCGCAGCCGGCGAAACAGCTCGTGCGGCGGGCCCTCGAGGAACTGCTCCCGGTCGCCGACGCGAGCGTGCTCGAGCGACTTCAGATCCTGGCTGGTACTGCTCATATCGACGCCTCCCCAGGCTGGGCACTACCGACCCATGCTCCTGGGAGACTACCCCAGCGCGAGCGCTGTCGGGCGAGATCCAGATCGCGGGGGGTTCTCATAGCACCCCGACGCGAGCCGCTATGTGACTGCGGGCCTCCCGTCGAGCAGGCGCGCCGCGCTCACAGCTCACCGAGAAAGTCGAGCAACGCCGCGTTGACCGCGTCGGGCTGCTCCTGCTGGACCCAGTGACCTGCAGCTGGCACGACGATGCTCGCGCGCATGTCCGTGAGCCAGTCGTTCATCGTCTGTGCCGGCATGAACTGGCGCACCACGTCCAACTCACCGGTGAGGAACAGCGACGGCTGTTCGACTCGACGCCCACCTACGGCCTCGGTGAGCTCCCAGTTGCGGTCGATGTTGCGATACCAGTTCAGTCCGCCTGCGAAGCCCGTCCGCGTGAACGTCTCCACGTAAACCGACAGCTCCTCCTCGGAGATCCACTGCGGGCGCTCACTCGCGCCGTGGCCGATCCGGCCCTCCAGGTCCAGTGGGGCGGGTGGGCCGAACATGCGCAGGAATGTGCGTCGCACATCGCGCGAGAGCGTCGCCTCCGCCACGCCCGGCTCCTGGAAGCGCACGATGTAGAAGTCCTCGCCCAGGTGGCGGCGCATGATCGGCAGCGGATGCGCCGGCGCTCGAGGAGTGAAGGGCACGCTCAGGCCCGCCACCGCACGGACGCGCTCGGCGTGAAGGACCGCCATCTGCCAGACGACGTTCGCGCCCCAGTCGTGTCCGACGAACACCGCCGAGGGCTCCCCGGCCGCGTCGAGCATCCCGCACATGTCGCCACACAACGTGACGATGTCGTAGTCCTCGATTGCCCTCGGCGCCGAGCTCGCGCCGTAGCCGCGCATATCCGGCGCGAGCACCCTGTAGCCGGCCTGCACGAGCGCCGGGATCTGCCTGCGCCAGGAGAAGGCCAGCTCGGGAAAGCCGTGGCAGAGCACGACCAGTGGCCCCTTGCCCTCGTCGAGGACGCTCAGCTCGATTCCGTTCACCGCTATCAGGCCCTCGCTCATCGGGCAGACAATATGCCCTCCGCCGCGGGCCCGACTTCAGCGGTTCGTTGGGCCCGGCCGCTTCACGACCGCTCCAGCGAGGCCAGCAGCCGCTCCGTAGCCTCGTCTGCGCCTCCGTCGAAGTAGGCGTCCAAGACGGTCTGGAAGACGGGGTTCGCGGGTGCCGCGCGCGCGAACAGCGTCATCGAGGAGCGCAGCTTGAGCGCGTCGATCGCGCCGAAGATCTCGAGCGCGCCGGGGCCGCTGAGCTCCGCGAGGATGCCGGCGCACTGGATCAGCCGTGGTCCCAGCAAGGGGTGGAGAAGGTAGGCGTGCGCCTCGGCGGGTGAGCTGATCGCGTAGCGCCTCGAAACGGGGCTCTGGCCCAGACCGGCGATCTACGGAAACACGAACCACATCCAGTGGCTCAGCTTGCGCCCGGCGCGCAGCTCCGCAACGGCGGTCGCATACGTGCCGCCCTCGTCCTGAGCCTCTTCGAAGCGCCTTAGGTCAAACGGATCGTCCATCCGGGGGGCCTGAGCGCCGGGCTAGGAGACTCGCTCGACCTCGAGCGTCTGTCCTGCCGCGCGCAGGCGCTCGATCAGCGCGCTGCCCATCGCCGTGGCGGGCGTCAGCACCCCGGCGCGCTGCGGCAGGCGCTCACCGTCCAGCGCCAGGCAGAGCGTGCTCTCGCCGAACATCACCGATGTCGCCAAATAGCCCGGATCACCCTGCTGGGCCACCCGACACAGGTAGCGGGCGCCGCTGGAGGTGCGCGTGTGCACCTCGATGCGGAAGAAGCCTTTGCGGCGCCGGCTCTCGCTTGGACCCTCCCCGGGCGAGGGCAGTACCCGGTCGAGCACCGCGCGCGAGGGCGCGATCGCAAGGCCCGCCGCCAGCGCGCCGATGCCACCGGCGACGGCGCCCGCCTGCGCGGCCGCC
>JBOGXX010000245.1:0-7895 GCA_050696475.1 Solirubrobacteraceae bacterium
CCTGTGCCCGCCAACGCCCGCGTCGTGGACTGGGTCTCCTACGCACGCACCATGCCCCACTGCGATGTCGTCGTCTGCCACGCCGGCCACGGCACGCTCGTGCGTGCGCTCGCCAGCGGCTGCGCAGTCGTCGCCTGTCCGGCCGTCGGCGACATGAACGAGAATGCCGCGCGACTGGACTGGGCAGGCGCCGGGGTGCGGGTGCCGCGGCGGTTCACCACGCCCAGGGTGCTGCAGCTCGCCGTGGAACGGGCGCTCGGCGATCGCTCGCTGCGGGCGCGCGCGCAGGAGCTGGCGCATTGGGCACGCGCGCACGACGCCGGCAAGGCTGCCGCGGAGCTCCTCGAGGAGCTTGCCGGCGCGCCACATGCAAAGCCCACGCCGCAGCCAGACCGACCTCGCTGACAGGCGAAGCTCCGGGGACCGATTCGCAGGCTGCCAGAACGCTGCGCCAGGACTATCGGCTGGCAAGCTGGGTCGGTCCCTTGGCCTGCGGTGAGCCGTGTGTGCCGAGGCAATTCTGCCCAAACACGCTGTAATGATCGCCCGGGGGGCGGAAAATACCCTTATGTGGGCGATGCGCGCATGGGATTCGAGGAGTTGTTTCGTGAGAACTACGAGGCGGTGTCCCGCTACGTCGCGCGTCGCCTGCCGCCCGATGATGTACAGGACGTCGTCTCTGAGACCTTCATCGTCGCGTGGCGACGCAGGGCGGAGCTGCGCGGCGATCCCTTGCCGTGGCTCCTCAGCGTCGCGCGGCGCCTGGCCGCGAACCATCTCCGCGGCCAGGCTCGGCGCCGCGCGCTGAGCGGACTGCTGGGTGAGCAGCCCCACCAGAGCCTCGCGGGCGAGCCTGAGCACGGCTCACGCGTCGGCGCGGCGCTCGAGGCTCTATCGGAGAGAGACCGCGAAGCCCTGATGCTGATCGCCTGGGACGGCCTCGATCACCGTGCCGCCGCGTCGGTCATGGGCTGCAGCACGACCGCGTTCACGGTGCGCGTGCACCGTGCCCGGCGAAGACTCAAACGCTCGCTGAGCTCCCAAGGACAGGGCCGGACCACGATCAACCAACGAGAGAGGGCAATCCCATGAGACGCAGCCAACCGCAATGGGTCGCACACCTTGCCACGGCCGACCCCGTCGCCCACATGGTCATCGACGAGCAAGCACGCGCGGAAGCCTGGCGCGTTGTCAGCGCCGCGATCGGAGACCCCGCGACACAGGACGCGCCCACCGCACCCCGCCGCGGATGGCGCTGGCTGCGCATGCCCACGATCGCAATCGGTGCCGTGCTGGCGATCGTCGGCGCGGCGTTCGCGAGTGGCTTGGTCGGGGTCGGTTCGCCCGCGCAGAAAGTCGAAAGCTTCCAGACCCCCGCCTCTGGATTCGGCACGGTTGTGCCAGGATCCGCCAAGGTGCTCGCTGTGAGCGCCGCGGATCCGCAGAGCGGCCCGCCGTGGGGACTACGCGTCTTCACTACGAGCCGCGGCGCCGGCTGCGTCCAGCTCGGGCGCGTCGTAAACGGCCAGCTCGGCGTGCTCGGCATCGATGGCGCCTACAAGGACGACGGGCTGCTACACCCGCTGGCGGTCGCCAGCGCCGACGAACTGACGTGTTCCGCACTCGATGCGAACGGAAGGACCTTCGCCAACGTGAGCAAGGGTGATCAGCTCGCAAACGGGCTGATCGGACCGGAAAACCTCCCGAGCCGCCAAGCGCCCGCACCCCACGAGGGGTGTGCCCCCGCCGCGGCGACCCCCGCCGAAAAGAGCTCAGCACAGGGGCAGATCTGCCCCGCCTCCGAGGAGCGCGACATCTACTACGGCCTGCTCGGGCCCGACGCGGAGAGCGTCACTTATAGCCAAGACGGCAAGACAGTGACGGATCCCACCAGCGGAGCAGAAGGCGCATACCTGATCGTCACTGACGCCCCGTCTGCCTGGCAGCCCAACGACGCCTACGGCCCAGGGGAGACCGGCGTGGTGCCGGTGTACGGTCCGATCACCGAAATCCACTATGCCTCAGGCGCCGTCTGTCACCCCGCCATCCCCGGCGAACCGGCATGCGCTCCCGGCGGAATTCCCATCGGCTTCGTCCCCGCCGAGCCGACGCCGAACGCATCTGCGGCGGCGGCGCCGGTCTCGAGCCAGCTCGTCCCGCTCGCGGGGGACCGTTACGAAGCGGTCGTCAGCTTCAAGGCGCCCCTAGCGATCTCGAGCGTCCGCGACAACTACAAACTGCGCTGGCACAAGCAGCCCGGGGACAGCGAATCCGACGAAGAAAGCGTGAATATCAGCGAAGCGGATGTCGCAGCCGGGCAGGAACTGACCATCCACACCGGTGTCCTGCCCTCGGGCTCGACAGCGCTGCACGTGGTCCTCCAGCACGCGGGCGGGCCCGCCCTGCTGGAAGGCCCCGGTACGGTCTATGTCGCGGTGGGGACAACTACGGTCACCGTCCCTTTGCATTGAACCAACCGGCGTTTCTTCGCCGAGCGTCTGTTCGGCCCGATGAGGCTCGACCTGTTGCGCGAGCAGTTGCGAGCTCTGGAGCAAGGGATCGAGCCCGATGTGGTCCGAGCCCGGATCGAGGAACTAAAGGCCGAGAAGACGGCAGCAGGCGTCCCTACCGAAGCTCGAACTGGCGCCCGCGCGCACGGACCCGGTAGCGGTGCTCAATCAGGTGCCCGTCGCCTCAATGCTCCACAACGGCCTGGAGCCGTTGGGGCAAAAAACACTCCGGGGGTGGGACTCGAACCCACAACCTCTCGATTAACAGTCGAGCGCATCTGCCAGTTGAGCTACCCCGGACCGGGCTACCCCGGAGCATCCCGGGGGCTCTCCCCGCATTCTAAGCGGAGAGGCTGTCCGGATCGGGCCAGCACCAGATCGCTCGCCCCGCATCGCGCTCCGCCCTCGCTCACCCCTCGCGATCCCCAGTCTGCTCGAGCACCCCGCCGTAGGCGCGGTCGAACTCGCGTTTGAGCTCCGCGCGGCGTTTGGCGATCGCGCTCACGTCGACGCCCTCGCGTCCACGCGCCTGCTGGATCTGGCGGTCCGCACGCGCCAGCTCCAGCTGCAGGCGCTGCACCTCGAGCATCGCCGGGTTGGCCCGCTCGCGACCCGCTTCCACGATCAGCTCCGCCAACAGCCGCTTGATCTGCTGATCCTCCTCGATCGCAGCGCCACCCTCGACGCCCGCCATCGGCTGGCCCAGATCCCCCTCGCGCAGGTGCCTCGCCACTCGACGCAGCAGATCGCTGGAGAAGTGCTCGTCCACGTCCAAGTCCGCCAGCGCGCTCGCGCCCTCCCCCGGAGAGGCGATGCACAGGGCCAGGAACGCCCGCTCGGTCTCAGCGCGCCCGGACAGCGCCGTCCCGCGGCCGGCGGACCCGTTTGCCGCCGGCTGCTGCGTCCCGTCTGCGGCGCCCGCACGAGCGCCCTGGCGCCCCCTCGATGCCCCACGCTGCGCGCCGTCCGGCGCCAGCAGCTGCTCCGCCAGGCTCTCCGGCAGCGCCAGCCGACTGGAGACCATCTGCGTCAGCTCCATGCGCATGGCGCTCGGGGCCAGCGTCTGGAACACCGGGCGCAGCTCCTCGATCATTGCGTCGCGCCCCTCAGGGCTAGAGTCATCGCCCGCCGCCAGCACGCGCTCCACGCGAAAGCGCACGAACGCCACGGAGCGCGCCACCGCCTCTGCGATCGCCTCCGCTCCGTCGCGCTGAATCATCTCCGCCGGGTCTGCCCCCTCCGCAAGCGGCACCACGCGCAGCTCCAGCTTGCGCTTCGCAGCGAGGCTCGAGGCCCTCAGCATCGCCTCCTGCCCCGCGCTGTCCGCGTCCAGCGCCAGCAGCACCGTCTGCGCCATCCGCGCCAGCTCGCCCACCTGCTCCGCCGTCAGCGCCGTGCCCATCAGACCCACGGCGTTGCGCAGGCCCGCCTGGTGCAGCGCGATCACGTCCGTGTAGCCCTCGCACACGATCACCTCGCCGGCCTTCGTCGCGTGCGCGCGGGCCAGATCCGCGCCGTACAGGTGCAGACCCTTGTGGTAGACGTCGTTGTCAGAGGTGTTCAGGTACTTCGGGCGCTGGTCCTCGCGCATCGCGCGCGCGCCGAAACCAAGCACCTTGCCGCGCACGTCGGCCAGCGGGAACATGATCCGCGAGCGGAAGCGGTCATACGGGCGTCCGTTCTCCTTCGAGCGCTGCGCCAGCCCCGTCGCATAGAGCTCCTGCTCTGAGAAGCCGCCGCGCCGCGAGGCCAGCAGTACCCGGTCCCACGCGCTCGCCGCGTAGCCCACGCGGAACTCGCGCAGGATCTCCTCCCCCAGCCCCCGGCCCTGCAGGTACTCGCGCGCATGCGCCGCCTCGTCCGAGCCCCACAGATAGCGCTCGTAGTAGGAAGCCGTCCGTGAGAGCAGCTCCAGCAGCCGCTCCCTGCGCTTGCGCCGCTGCGCCTCCCTGGGGTCCTCCTCCTCGCGCTGCAGCTCGATGCCGTAGCGTTCCGCCAGCAGCTCCAGCGCCCCCTTGAAGTCCACTCCTTCGGTCTCCTGCACGAATGTGAACAGATCGCCGGATGCCTGGCAGCCGAAGCAGTAGTACACCTTCTGGGCGGGGTCGATCCCGAAGGACGGCGTTCGCTCCTCGTGGAAAGGGCACAGCCCCTCGTAGCGGGCCGGGCCCGCGCGGCGCACATCGGTGCGCGCAGAAACCAGCTCCACGAAGTCGACCGCATCGCGCACGCGATCCTTGGACTCGTTCGTGTAAAGCGCCACTGCGGCAACGCTAGCGGGCGAAGGCCTGCGGCACCTGCAGGTCCGTGTAGGCCCTGATGCAGTAGCGGTCGGTCATCCCCGCCAGGTAGTCGGTGACGCGCTCCGCCAGCTCCAGATCGCCTTCGACGCACCCAGCGCCCGGACCGTACGCCAGCTCCTGCGGGTGCGCCACGTAGTGGTCGAACAGCCTGCGCACGACCACCGCGATCTTCTCGTGCTCCGCCTTCACCGCCGCGCCCAGGTACACGCGCTCGAACATGAACCGGCGCAACTCGCTCATCGCCGGGCCCGCCAGCGGGCCCTGCACGATGTCACCCGCCCGCTCGGAGTGCTCGACCATGTCGTGCACGAGCGCATCGATCCGCGCCGAGCCGCTCTCGCCGAGAACCGCCAGCGGCTCGCTCGGGAGCTCCTCCTCGCGCAGCAACCCCGCGCGCACGGCGTCGTCGATGTCGTGGTTGATGTACGCCACCCGGTCGATCACCCGCACGATCCGCCCCTCCAGCGTCTGCGGTGGCGGTGTGCGGCTCGAGTGCATCGCGATCCCTTCGCGCACCTGAGCCGTCAGGTTCAGCCCCGCCCCGTCACGCTCGAGACGATCGACGATCCGCAGCGAGTGCTCGAAGTGGCGAAAGTCGCGTCCGAAGCGCTCTTTCAGAGCGCCGTCCAGCACCTCCTCGCCGATGTGACCGAACGGCGGGTGGCCGAGGTCGTGCCCGAGGCCGATCGCCTCCGTCAGATCCTCGTTCAGGCGCAGCGCGCGCGCGACCGTCCGCGAGATGCTCGTCACCTCCAGCGTGTGCGTCAACCGCGTGCGGTAGTGATCGCCGCGCGGAGCCACGAACACCTGCGTCTTGTGCGTCAGCCTCCGAAACGCCTTGCTGTGGACGATCCTGTCGCGATCGCGCTGAAACGGCGTGCGCAGTGAGCAGTCGTTCTCCTCGCGCTCGCGCTGGGACGGGTAGGAGCGGGCCGCCAACGGCGACAGCAGCCGGCTCTCCGCCTCCGAGAAGCGCTCCTGGAACCCTGCCGCGACGGTACCCGCGTCAGTGCTGATGCTCATCATTCGATTGTGCCAGCGCCTGCGGGCGGTACCCATCCGACGCCCGGATGCGCCCGCTTCACTCGCGATGCCAATCGTTGCGACCCGTGTACTTGCGGACCACGTGACTCCACTTGGTCTGGGTCGCCGGGTCCTCGTCGTACACAGGTGCCTTGTGCTCCGGGCCGGGGAGGTTCTGAGCGGACGCCGAATCGATCCGCAGATCGACTCCGTGCTCGTGGATCGACGCAATCACGTCGGCTTCGACGAAGCGCATCCCGTGGCCGGGGGTCTTGATCAGCAGGCCGTGGAAGACGTCCTCCTCCGGAGCGCTCAGGACGCTCCCCACGGTCCCCACCTGCTCACCGTCGCAGGCAAGCACCGGCACACCGCCCTCGAGCAGCTGGTAGGAGATCGGCAGGCCCTCGTCCACAGCCACCACGATACCGGCATCACCCGGCATCACCGACAGCCGGCATCAGGCGCACATGCGCGTGATGCTCGAGCGTTGCGGCGATCGCCCGCTCCACCTGAACGAGCGCGCCCGCCGACGCGTGCGGCACCTCGCTGAGCGCTCGCCCGAGCGCGTCCGTCATGAACGCATACGCGTCGTGTGCCAGAGCGAACGAGCCGGCCTCGCACGCCGAGCAGACCACGCCTCCCGCCGCGCCGGAGAAGCCCACGAGGTGCTCCGCCTCGCCGCAGCTGGCGCACGCCCCCAGCTGCGGCGCGAGGCCTGCCGCCAGCATCAGCTTCAGGCGGAATGCCAGCGCGCGGCAGCGCCCGTCCGCGCCGCCGCGCTCGTCCAGCAGCGCGAGCTGGCGGCACAGCAGGTTGAATACCCCCGGGTGCGGCTCGGATGTCTCGAACAGCCGCCCCACCGCGTCGCATGCGCGCGCTGCCGCGTCCAGCGAGCGCGCGTCGCCGCGCAAGCGCGCATAGCCGTCGACCGTCTGCGCGCCCGTGACCGTCATCAGCTCGCCGCGGCCTTCATGCAGCTCGATGTGCAGGCGGAAGAACGGCTCCAGCCGCCCGCCGAAGCGGCTGCGCGCCCGACGAACGCCCTTGGCGATCGCGCTCACGCGGCCGCGATCGGGCGTGTACAGGTGCAGGATGCGATCGGCCTCCGCGTAGCGCATCGAGCGCAGCACCACCGCTTGTGTCTTCAGCGCTCTGCCGGCCATCTGTCAATGGTGATCGATCACCCCGACGTACCCGCGCGTCCGCCCGAGCGCACCGCGCACCTTCCTGCCGGAGCGCGACGGCGTCCGCTGGGCGCCTGTCGCGCCCGTGCCCGACCGCGCAAGCGCGCTATATTTAGTGAAGTAATGAGCGATGTGACCGTTTACACGACTGATCCATGCCCGTTCTGCGCACGCGCGAAGGGTCTGCTGAAGGCGCGCGGCGTCGAGTTCGCGGAGATCAACCTCTCCAAGGATCCATCCGGGCGCGCGGAGCTGGCGCGCAGGACCGGCATGCTGAGCTTCCCCCAGGTGATCATCGACGGCGAGCTGCTCGGTGGCTTCACCGAGGTGCAGGCCGCCGCTGAGACCGGGCGCCTGGACGATCTGCTCGCCGCCTGAACGCCGGCTGGCAGGTCTCGCACACGTAGGTCCCGCGACCGCCGACGACGAGCTTCACGATCGTCGTCCCACACACCCCGCACGGCTCGCCCGCGCGTTTGTGCACCAGGAACTGATCCTGGAAGGAGCCGCGCACGCCGTCAACGTGACGGAAGTCCTCGATGCTCGCCCCGCGCGCGTCGATGCCGGCGCTGAGCGCCGCGATCACGCTCGCGCGCAGCTTCGCGTACTGCTCGCGCGTGAGCCGCCCGGCGGGACGCCGCGGGTGCACACCGGCGCGAAAGAGAGCCTCGTCGGCGTAGATGTTGCCCACCCCCGCGATCCGGCGCTGGTCGAGCAGGAACGCCTTGATCGGCGCGCTCCTGCCGCGAGCGAGCGCGCGCAGGTGCTCGGCGGTGAACGCATCCTCGAACGGCTCCACGCCGAGCCGCACAGCGAAGAACTGCTCCAGCGCATCGGAGCCGAGCAGCAGCTCGCCCGTGCCGAAGCGCCGCGGG